>NZ_JBHSWH010000002.1:0-69676 GCF_042661025.1 Flexivirga alba | reverse complement strand
CCGGCCGTGTCCACGAAGATCCACGCACACCACGCGATAACCGGCCTCGTGCATGTCGCGACGCTGTTGCGCCCAGACAGCCTGGCTGTGCGCATAGCCGTGCACGAGCAACACCGTCGTGGCTTTCGCGTCTGTGTTGTCCGAGTTGCCGGCCGGTTCGTCGATCTCGACATATAGCGGGACACCGTCGTCGGCGACGACCACCGATCCGCGCTGCTCGAGCTCGGGGTCATCGGCCGAGCGCAGTACCGCACGGTCCTTCCGGCGTGCCCGCAGCGCACGGTCGGTGCCCACACCGGCCGCGGTCGCCACGCCGGCTGCTGCCACACCGATGCCCAACCCGATCAGTCCGCGCCTAGCGCGCGAAGTCCAGGTAGATGCGCGGCAGCCGCGAGCTCATCCGCGCGACGATCTCGTAGCTGATGGTGTCGGTGGCCGCGGCCCAGTCCTGCGCCATCGGTTCGCCGTTCGCGCCGTTCCCGAAGAGCACGACCTCATCGCCGGCCTGCACCGGCAGGTCGCCGACGTCGACGACGAACTGGTCCATGCAGACCCGACCCGCGACGGTGAACTGCCGGCCGCCCACCTGCACCGGACCCTTGGACGAGGCTGCGCGCGGCACACCGTCGGCATACCCGCACGGGACGTCGATGAGCGTCGTCTCCCGCGGCGTCACGTATGTGCCCGTAGCTCACGCCCTGACCGATCGGAACTCGTTTGGTGACAGTCACATTCGCGGTGACGGTCATCGCGGGGACCAGCCCGAAGCGGGACGGCCCGCCGATGTCGGGGACCGGCGAGAGTCCATAGACAGCCAGCCCCGGACGAACCATGTCGAAGGCCGCCTGCGGTGTCGTCAGGGTCGCCGCCGAGTTGGACATGTGCCGCACCTCGAGGTCGAAACCGGCGCGCTCACAGTCGCGCACCGCGTCGGCGAACCGCACCTGCTGCGCTTGCACGGACGGGTGATGCGGAGCGTCGGCAAACGCGAAGTGGGTGAAAACGCCTGTCACCGCGATGGTTCCGTCCGCGACGTGTCGTCGGGCCGCGTCGACGAGCAGCGGCCAGTCCGGCCCGAACGCCCCGTTGCGGGCGAGCCCGGTGTCAACCTTGAGCTGGACCCGAGCGGTCTTGCCGGTCTCGCGTGCTGCGGCGGCGATTGCGTCGATCTCCCAGACCGCCGGCACACCGAGGTCGATGTCAGCCGTGATCGCCTGGGTGAAATCCATTCCGGGCGCGTGCAACCAGCTCAGGACGGGGCGGTGACGCCGGCGCCACGCAGCGCGAGTGCCTCCTGCAGTTGCGCGACCCCGAGCCAATGCGCGCCGCCGCGCAAGGCCGCCCGAGCGCTCGGGACGAGGCCGTGTCCGTAGGCGTCGCCCTTGACGACGGCCATCACCATCGCATCCCCGGCGTGCTGCTGCAGCACCCCGACGTTGTGGGCGATCGCGTCGAGGTCGACGATCACCCGCGCGGGCACGCCGCCAGGAAGGGCACTCGGCTGGTCATTCACAGGGGCAAGTGTGGCACCTGGCTACCTCTCGCCGTCGGACCGACCTCGGCGTCGCCTCAGCCGGGTAGGCGCAGCAGATGCGCGACCGTGCGGCCGAGCTCGTGCGCGACATCCATCGCGCGCACCGGGCCACCGGGGTTGGCCCGCTCGCCAGCGACTCCGTGCACCAGTGCCCCGAGGGCGCCGGCATGAAGGGGTCCAGCCCGGCAGCGAGCAACGCGCCGCACACACCGCCGAGGACGTCGCCACTGCCCGCCGTCGCGAGCCAGGTCGGCCCGTCGGCCTGCGTTACCACCGGCAACCCGCTGTCCGTGGGCGGCACCACGGCGGTGACTGCACCCTTGACGAGAACGGTGCACTGCAGCAGGTCTGCCACCTGTCGTGCGACGACCGTCGGTGCACGCTGCACGTCGTCCGTGGTCAGCTCACCATCTTCACCTCGTACGCCGAGCCGGCCTGCCAGCCGCAGCAACTCGCCAAGGTGCGGCGTCAGCAGGGTCGGCGCGGTTCGCGGCTGCTCGAGCAGGTCCAAGCCACCGGCATCGAGGAGGATCGGCAGGTCCGAGGCGAGCGCCTCACGCGCGGCCGACAGCTGCTCCTGGGAGGAGTCGTCGAGGTCCATGCCGGACCCGATCAGCCAGGCCTGGACCCGCCCGGTGCCGAAGACTGCCTCCGGGACCGCCTGGCGCAGTAAGTTGCTCGGCGCTTCTGGCCCGACATACCGGACCATACCCACACCGGCCGTGACCGCCGCGGTGACCGACATCAGCGCGGCGCCGGTGTAGTGCTCACCGCCGGTGATCACTCCGAGCACACCGCGGGAGTATTTGTCGTCCCCCGGAGCTGGCACTGGCCAGGCGCCAGCCACGTCGGCGTGCGAAAACCGTTGCAGCGCAGCTGTTCCCGGTTCTGGAACGCCGATGTCCAGCACGGTGAGCAGGCCGATCGCCTGCTCGGTCGCAGGCATGAGATGCACCGGTTTGGCCAGACTGAAGGTCACCGTCTCGTCCGCGAAGATCGCATCGCTGCGAACCTCGCCCGCCGGGTCGAGACCGGACGGCAGGTCCACCGCGAGCACCAGCGCATCGTCGGCGATCAGGTCGGGCAGGTCGCGCAGATGCTCCGGCAGGCCGGGCCGCCCACCGATGCCGAGGATCCCGTCGATCACCAGGTCCGCGCCAGCGAGCGCTTCGCGCACCTCGACCGGCACTGCACCGGAGCGCCATTCAAAGATCGCCATTCCGCCCTCACGGGCTGCGGCCAAAGCTTGTTCGTGCGTTCGCGAGCCGACCAGGACCGCGGCCACGTCGATGCCGTCCGCGGCCAATTGTGCTGCGGCATACAGGGAGTCGCCGCCGTTGTCGCCACCACCGACGAGCACGACCACCCGGTCGGTGCCCTCCTCGGACAACCGCGCGGCGGCGACCTGCGCCAGCCCGGTTGCGGCACGTTGCATCAGCTCACCGTCGGGCAGCGTTGCCCGGATGGCATCCTCGGCGGCACGGACCGCCGGCACGTCATACGCACGAATCATGTTGTTGAACCTCAGCTTTCGGCAACGACCACCGCGGATGCGATGCCCGCATCGTGCGAGATCGACAGATGCAACGAGCGTATGCCGAGCTGGTTCGCGCGGGCCTCAACCGAGCCGCGCAACTCCATGGACGGCTTGCCCACGTCGTCCTTGACGACGATCGCGTCGACCCAGTGCAGTCCGACGGGTGCACCGAGCGCCTTGGCCAGTGCCTCCTTCGCGGCGAAGCGCCCAGCCAAGGAGTTCGGCGGCAGGTCGCGCTCCTGCTCGGCGAAGAGTCGTTCCAGGAGCCGCGGTGTCGCGTCGAGCTTGGCAATGAACCGCTCCACGTCGACCACGTCGATGCCGACTCCGACGATCATGACTATTCGACCGTCACGGACTTGGCCAGGTTGCGCGGCTGGTCGACATCCAGGCCCTTGGCGTTGGCCAGCTCCATCGCGAAGACCTGCAACGGCACCGCCGTCAGCAGGGGCTGCAGCATCGGCGACGTGCGGGGCACCCGGATCACCTCGTCGGCGAACGGCTCGACGGCCGTGTCGCCGTCCTGCGCGATGACGATGGTGCGTGCGCCGCGAGCACGGATCTCCTGGATGTTGGAGACGACCTTGCCGTGCAGGCCGTGCGGGGTGTCCGGGCCGGGCACGACGATGAAAACCGGCTGACCGGGCTCGATCAGCGCGATCGGGCCATGCTTCAGCTCGCCGGCCGCGAAGCCCTCGGCGTGGATGTAGGCGAGCTCCTTCAGCTTCAACGCACCCTCGAGCGCGATCGGGAAGCCGACATGGCGGCCGAGGAACAGCACCGACCGGGTGTCGGCCATGAAGTGCGCGATCTCGCGGACCCGGTCCAGCCGGTCGAGCACCTCGGTGATGCGGTCCGGCATCTCCTGCAACTCGCCGAGCACGACGCGTGCGTCGTCGGCATACGACTCCCCGCGCAGCTGCGCGAGATAGAGCCCGAGCAGGTAGCACGCGGTGATCTGCGCCAGGAAGCCCTTGGTCGACGCGACCGCCACCTCAGGACCGGCGTGGGTGTAGAGCACGGCGTCGGACTCGCGCGGGATGGTCGCGCCGTGCGTGTTGCAGATCGACACGGTGAGCGCGCCGAGATCGCGAGCGTGCTTGACGGCCATCAGCGTGTCCATCGTCTCGCCGGACTGGCTGATCGACACGACCAAGGTGCGTTCGTCGGCGATCGGGTCGCAGTAACGGAATTCGTGCGCCAGCGCGACCTCGACGGGGATCCGGGTCCAGCGTTCGATCGCATATTTCGCGACCATGCCCGCGTATGCCGCGGTGCCGCACGCGACGAAGGTGATCCGGTCGACGTTTCGCAACTGCGCCTCGGAGATGCGCAACTCGTCGAGCACCAGCTCGCCGGACTCGCCGGTGCGACCGAGCAGCGTGTCGGCGACGGCCTGCGGCTGCTCCTGGATCTCCTTGGCCATGAACCACTCGTAGCCGCCCTTCTCAGCGGCCTCGGCGTCCCAGTCGACATGGAAGGTCTTGCCCCGCGCCGCCTCGCCGTCGAATCCGATGACGTCGACGCGCTCCGGGGTGATCGTGACGATCTGGTCCTGCTCCAGCTCCATCGCCTCGCGGGTGTAGCCGATGAACGCGGCAACGTCCGAGCCGAGGAAATTCTCGCCATCGCCGAGACCGACCACGAGCGGGCTGTTGCGCCGTGCTCCCACGACAACACCCGGCTGGTCGGCATGTATGGCGAGCAGCGTGAACGCGCCCTCCAACCGGGCCACGACAGCACGCATCGCGGCGGTCAGGTCGCCGTCATACGCCCTGGCCAGCAGATGCGCGACGACCTCCGTGTCGGTCTCGGAGGCGAAGTCGACACCCGCTCCCAAGAGCTCGGTCCGCAGCGGGTGGAAGTTTTCGATGATGCCGTTGTGGATCAGCGCCAGCTTGCCGTCCGGCCCGCCCAGGTGCGGGTGTGCGTTGGCGTCGGTCGGTCCGCCGTGCGTCGCCCAGCGGGTGTGTCCGATCGCGGTGCGCGAGGTAGCGAGCGGGTGCTGACCGATGTCGCTGATCAGGTTGGCGAGTTTGCCCGCGCGCTTGCGCGACTCGACGCCGTCATCCGCGAGCAGTGCGATCCCGGCCGAGTCGTAACCGCGGTATTCGAGCCGAGCCAGGCCCTCCATCACTACGTCCTGGGCACGAGCACTCATCTGGGGGCCGACATACCCGACGATTCCACACATGAGGGCAATTGAACCTGATCAACCGGGCACCGGGTGAATCCGCCCCGCGCTTCCACCCGGAAAGGGCACGGGACCGCGGGTGCGAGCGGCGGCTGGTCGTGGACAATGGCCAGCGTGTCTCGCAGCCGCATGCCTGTCCCGTCGCCATACCTCGAGTTCGATCGAGCGGCCTGGATCGGCCTGCGCGACTCCCATCCGATGAGCCTGACCGGCGAGGACGTCCGGCGGCTTCGCAGCACCGGGGACCGTCTCGACCTGCCGGAGGTGGAGGACATCTACCTGCCGCTCTCCCGATTGCTCAACATCTTCGTCGCCGCGACCGGTCGGCTGCACCGGGTCACCACCGACTTCCTCGGCGAGCGCCCGGCCCGCACGCCGTTCGTGATCGGCATCGCCGGATCGGTTGCGGTCGGCAAGTCGACCACTGCCCGCATCCTGCGGGAGCTGCTCGCCCGCTGGCCCGGCGCGCCGCGTGTCGACCTGGTCACCACCGACGGCTTCCTCTTCCCGAATGCCGAGCTCGAGCGTCGAAACTTGTTGCAACGCAAGGGTTTCCCCGAGTCCTACGACCGGCGCAAGCTGATCCGATTCCTCACCGAGGTCAAGTCCGGTGCACCGCACGTGACAGCGCCCGTCTATTCGCACTTGAGCTACGACATCGTGCCGGGCGAGCAGATCACCCTCCAGCAGCCCGACGTGCTCATCGTCGAAGGCCTCAACGTGCTGCAGCCCTCGGCGCCGACGACCGACCAGCGCGGCACGCTGGCGGTGTCGGACTTCTTCGACTTCTCGGTCTACGTCGATGCTCGCGAGGACCACATCAAGCAGTGGTATGTCGAGCGCTTCCTGCGCTGGCGGCAGACGGCATTCGCCGACCCGAACTCCTACTTCCACCGGTATGCCGCGCTGACCGACGCAGAGGCAGTCGAGCGGGCCGGGCAGATCTGGGAGACGACCAATGGTCCGAACCTGGAGCGGAACGTCGCGCCGACCCGCAGTCGCGCGACGCTGGTGCTGCGCAAGGACGCGAGCCACAACGTGACCCGGATTCGCCTCCGCAAGATCTGAACCAGCCCACGCGGGCTCTCGCGAGGCGTCAGCGGGTCTCGGACGGGTCCGAGAACTCCTCGTCATCCGCCTCGTCGTCGAACATGTGCTCCACGTCGTCAACAGACATGGTGTCCGCATCGTCCTCGTCGTACTCATCGCCCGCGAACGCCTGCTCCGCGCGGCGGGTACGCACCCACAGCAGCAGCCAGACACCGGCGAACACCGCGGCCACGACAAGGGCCAGCAGGACACCACCGAAGAGTTGATAGAGCAAGTGGGAGACGCCGTTCGCCGGCACCGACCCCTTCTTCTCGTTGTCGAAGGTCGGTGCCTGGCTGTCACCCCATTTCGCTCCGAGCGCACCGCCGACGGCGATCAGCAACACCGCGACGACCCAATAGGTCGCCACGAACCAGCGCTTGTGCAGGAGCATGGTGCTCAAAGTAGCCCGTCGTTCGGAAAGCGTTGCCGACAGTGGCCTGTCGGCGTTTCGCAGACCATACCGGCCAGCGGCCCGGACGGCAGTCGGCTTCGGCGTTCAGTACCGGCCGTTTAGTACCAGCCGGTGGCCTGCGAGTGCCCCCAGGCGCCACAGGGCGAACCGTAGGTCGACTTGATGTAGCCCAGGCCCCAGCGGATCTGCGTGGCGGGGTTGGTGCGCCAGTCGGCACCGGCGCTGGCCATCTTGGAACCGGGCAGCGACTGCGGGATCCCGTAGGCGCCGGAGGACGCGTTCATGGCGCTGGCGTTCCAGCCGGACTCGCGGTTCCAGAGGCTGACCAGGCAGCCCATTTGACCCTGGTCCCAGCCGTATGACGCGAGCATCGAGGATGCGTAGGCCTGCGGGCTGCCGCTGAAGGACGCGGCCGGTGGCCGGGTGCTGTCGCGGGAGGTGCCCGCGGCTGCCGCCCGCTTGGCCTCGGCGGCCTTCTTCGCCGCAGCAGCCTTCGCGGCGGCCTTCTCGTCGGCTGCCTTCCGCGCGGCCGCAACGCTCGACTTCGCCACGCTCTGCAGCTTGGCCGCGGCGGCGGTGCGCGCCGCTGCCGCCGAGCGCGACTTGGCGTCGGCCGACTTGCGGGCGCTCACTGCTTGCTGCGCCGCGACGAGCTGAGCCTGTCCGTCGGCGGCCACGCCGGAGTTGGCGGCGCGCAGGGCGGTCGAGGTCGAGGCCGTGAGCAGCAGTTTGGCCTGGGCAGTGCCGACGACGGCTGCGTTGGCACTCGCAGCGGTGGAGTATGCGGCGGCAGCAACCGAAACGGTCGAGATCGCTGCGGTTGCGGCAACGGCTGGCCGGCGGAGTGCGCCGATCCCAGTGTCGCGACGGGCGCGGTGACGTCCCACGGGACGAGACATGTAGCAGCAGCCTTTCGGGGGAAGACATGACTGACGCGCTCTGCAAGCCCGGCAGAGCGATGCGACAGAACCCTTGGCTCTGTCGCATCACACTGCCGCACTCGCACGGCCGTGATTCTGAAGGAGAATCACGCCTCTCGGACCCTTGCGGATCACGCATTGTCGAGCGCGTCGCAGGTACGTTATCGCGAAAGTCGACCGCCGCGTTACCGAAACGAGATATTCGGTGTCAGAAAATTTTGCGGCCGCGGGTCGGTCAGGCGTCAGATCCTTCCAGCAGATCGGTCACCAGGGCCGCTATCGGACTGCGTTCACTGCGATGCAGCGTTACGTGGCCGAAGAGCGGATGACCCTTGAGCTTCTCGATCACCGCGGCCACTCCGTCGTGCCGGCCGACCCGGAGGTTGTCGCGCTGCGCCACGTCGTGGGTGAGCACGATCCGGGAGTTCTGACCGATGCGGGACAGCACCGTCAGCAGCACGCCGCGCTCCAGCGACTGCGCTTCGTCGACGATGACGAACGCGTCATGCAGCGAACGACCGCGGATGTGGGTCAGCGGCAACACCTCGAGCAGCCCGCGGTCCATGACCTCCTCGGTCACCTCGCGTGACACGACCGCACCGAGCGTGTCGAAGACCGCCTGGGCCCACGGACCCATCTTTTCGTTCTCGGTGCCCGGCAGGTAACCCAGTTCCTGGCCGCCGACGGCATACAGCGGGCGGAAGACGATGACCTTGCTGTGCTGACGGCGCTCCATGACCGCCTCGAGTCCTGCGCACAGCGCGAGCGCTGACTTCCCGGTGCCCGCCCGGCCGCCGAGGCTGACGATGCCGACGTCCGGATCGAGCAGCAGGTCCAGTGCGATGCGCTGCTCGGCAGACCGACCGTGCAGGCCGAAGGCGTCGCGGTCGCCGCGGACCAGCCGGACCGACTTGTCAGCCATCACCCGCCCGAGGGCGCTGCTGCCGCTGCCGGCCCCGAGCATCACCACTCCCGTGTTGGTCGGCAGATCGGCCGCTTCCGGGATCTCGGCTCGCCCCTCGTCATACAGCGTGTCGAGCAGGTCGGGCGGGACATCGAGCTCGGTGGTCCCGGTCCAGCCGGAGTCCACAGCGAGTTCGGCGCGGTACTCATCCGCATTGAGGCCGACGGCGGACGCCTTGACCCGCATCGGCATGTCCTTGCTGACGACCGTGACGTCCCGGCCCTCGTTCGCCAAGTTCCGAGCCACTGCCAGGATGCGAGTGTCGTTGTCTCCCAAGCGAAATCCGCTCGGGAGGGCTTGTGGGTCGGTGTGGTTCAGCTCCACCCGCAACGTGCCGCCGTCCCCGATCGGGACGGGCGCATCAAGGCGGCCATGAGTCGCTCTCAGATCATCGAGCGCACGCAACGCGGACCGGGCGAAGTAGCCCAGCTCTGGATGGTGACGCTTGGCCTCCAACTCGGTCACGACCACTACCGGCAGCACGACCTCGTGCTCGGCGAAACGGGTCATGGCTCGTGGATCGGACAACAGGACGGAGGTGTCGAGCACGTAGGTGCGGACAGCACGCGGGCTTGCGGTGGACGTCGAAGCGGAGGGCTGGGAGCTGGTTGCCATAACGATCTCCTGCGTCACACGGCATGTCGCGCCGCGTGACTTACTCTCGGACCAGGTGCCGGGACCGGGCCCGTAAGGACCGGTGCCGGCCCTCCGTCCGGAGCAACGATCGCTCCATCTCGGGCCTCCCGAACGCCCCACGGGGATCGCGGTGCGTCGAGATCGACACTACGACTGGTTCCCTCGATCACCAGCCGACACACCGCACGACACGCGACCTGCGCACCGAGTGTTCACCGGCAGGTCGGCTGCCCGTCGAACGGTTGGTCACGTTGACCCCACCAGCACCAGACGTCACATCGCGGCGTCTTCCGCGGCGCTTCGAAAGCGCACGAATCCATTTGCCGCTGCCGGCTCGCGACCGATTGGATGGCGCGCATGACCTCGCCCGTGCTGCCCCCTCCCCTGCAACCCGGCGATCGGGTCGCGATCCTCTCGCCGAGCTGGGCGGCGCCGGCACACTTCCCCGCCATACACGAGCAGGCGTTGCGGCGGTTGCGCGATGAGATCGGAGTGGAGCCGGTCGAGTTGCCGACGACCCGGCGCGACAGCTCCGCGGCCGAACGGGCTGCGGATGTGAACGCCGCGTTCGCCGACCCCAGCATTCGCGCGATCATGTCGACCATCGGCGGCGACGACCAGATCACCGTACTGAAGCACCTGGATGCGGACGTCATACGGGCGAACCCGAAGCGTTTCCTCGGCTACAGCGACAACACCAACCTGCTGAATTACCTTTGGTACCACGGCATTGCTGGCGTGTATGGCGGATCGACCCAGGTGCATCTCGGGCCGGTTCCGGACGAGGAGCACCTGGCTTCGCTACGTGCTGCGCTCTTCGGCGGCGACTTCCGATTGGTGGCACCGGCCCGAACCCGGGACGTCGGCATCCGCTGGGACGACCCGCGCGCCCTGACCGATCGCGCACCCAACCTCCCGGCCGAACCCTGGACCTGGAGCGGTCCGCGCCGCACGGTGACCGGGCCCACTTGGGGCGGCTGCCTGGAGATCGTGGAGTGGACGCTCGCGGCGAACCGCTGGATGCGTCCTGTCGATGATTACAGGGGTGCCGTCCTGCTGCTCGAGCCGCACGAGGAGATGCCCACGCCGGACCAGAACCACCGCCTACTGCGCAACCTCGGCGAGCGCGGCATTCTCGGGTCGGCCTCCGCATTCTTGTGGGGGAGACCGCCGGTCAGCGATCACGAGCACCCGACCACGGAGTCCGCTGCCTCGAAGCAGCGCGCCGAGCATCGTGAAGTGGTGTTGCGCGCGGTCGCTGAATACAACCCCGACCTCGTCGTCGCAATGGACGTGGACTTCGGGCACACCAGCCCACAGCTGCTCCTGCCGTATGGCGGCAGCATCACCGTCGACGGCGAATCACAAACGATCACAGCCCATTTCGGATGACGAGGTCTCGATACGGACTCGCCTAGCGGCTCGCCCTACTCGACAAGCATAAGCGGCTATTTGCCGAGCCGGCGGTCGCGCACGGCATACGCGCGCAGTGCACGCAGGAAGTCGACGCGCCGGAAGTCCGGCCAGTAGGCCTCGCAGAAGTAGAACTCGGAGTTCGCGCTCTGCCAGAGCAGGAACCCGCCGAGTCGCTGCTCGCCTGACGTGCGAATCACCAGGTCGGGGTCGGGCTGGCCTTTGGTGTAGAGATGCTGCGCGATGTGCTCGACGTCCAGAGTCTCGGCCAACTCCTCGATGGACGTGCCGCGAGCAGCGTGCTCCTGGAGCATCGCCCGGACCGCGTCGGCGATCTCCCGCCGTCCGCCATACCCGACGGCGATGTTGACGATCATCCCGTCGACGCCGGCCGTGGACTCGGCGGCTTCCTTGAGCACGTGAGCAGTGGAATCCGGCAGCAGGTCGAGCGCGCCGACGGGGTGCAACCGCCAGCGTTGCTCGGCCGCCAGGCCTTCGACCGCACCCTCGATGATGCCGAGCAACGGCTTCAACTCCACGGGTGAACGGTTCAGATTGTCGGTGGACAGCAGCCACAGGGTGACGACCTCGACGCCGGCTTCCTCGCACCAGCCGAGCAACGGCTTGATGTTGTCGGCACCCGCCTGATGACCGTCAGCGGTCTGTGCCCCGCGCGCCTTGGCCCAGCGGCGGTTGCCGTCGAGCATGACGCCGACGTGCCGAGGAAGGTTCTGCTCCGGCAGAGACCTGCGCACGTGCCGCTCATATGCGGCATAGAGCAGATCACTGACGCGCATCGGTCGTCCCCCACTTCCTGTTGTCGAGCCTGCGGACTTCCAGAGTATGCCGAGGCGCACCGCTCATCGACCAGTCAGCGTGGAATTCGGCCCGATCGAAGTCACTTACTCTTGACTCATGATCGAGTCGCGCCCTTCGGCCGCACGCACGCTGCAGCAGGATGCAGCCGAGTTGGTGCGCTCGGTCAAACCGAAGCTTCGCGGCTGGCTGCACGCGGGTATGACGCCACTCGCCGCTGCCGCCGGCATCGTGCTGGTGTGTCTGGCACCCACCACCCGCGAACGTCTCGGTGCTGCTGCCTTCGCCATCACGGCCGTGCTGCTCTTCGCGACGTCAGCGGCATACCACCGCGGCACCTGGTCCACGAAGGTCGAGCGGACGCTCAAGCGGATGGACCACTCCAACATCTTCCTGATCATCGCCGGCACCTACACGCCGTTCGCCGTGACGTTGTTGCGTGGCTCCCAGGAACTCAGCCTGCTACTGCTGGTGTGGGGCGGGGCAATCCTCGGAGTGCTCTTCCGGGTCTTCTGGGTCGGCGCGCCGCGCTGGCTCTACACGCCGATCTATGTGGCACTCGGCTGGGTGGCGATCTTCTACTTCGGTCCGCTACTGGACGCCGGCGGCGCCGCGGTGATGACGCTCATCGCTGTCGGCGGTGGCCTCTACACCCTCGGCGCCATCGTCTACGGCATCAAGAAGCCGAACCCGTCACCGCAGTGGTTCGGCTTCCACGAGGTCTTCCATTCGTTGACGATCCTTGCGTTCGTCTCGCATTACATCGCGGCGTCACTCGCGATCTACAGTCACCACCGCTGAATCTGTCGGCCGGAAACGCAGCGGGCTCAGGTCTTTTCGGCTTGCCCGTCCGGCGCCTTCGTCGGCGCGTCCAGCTGCGTCTCCGTCGGTGGGTCTGAGGGCGTCTCCGTCGGTGCCGCGGTCTTCGGTTGCGCAGCGGGGATCCGTTGACGAACCGGGTGGTCGTGCTCCTCCTGCCACTGCGCCTTCCGGAGGTGGTTGTTCATGCTCCGAAAGAGCAGCCAGCACGCGATCGCCAGACCGAACAGCACGAGGAAACCCCAGATGCCGGCAGTGATCGTCACACTCTCGTTGCCACCGTCACCCATGGGTCGCCTCCTGCGCCACTCGCTGCTTCACATCGTCCACGATCGGCTCGCCGACTCCGCCGGTCGCCATCGCATCGGCAGCCCCCACGTCGGCCGGCAGCCCGGCGAACAGGTCGTCCTCATCCTCGGTGAGCGGCACGTAGGACCGCACCAGGTCGAATTCCTCGGTCGGCCAGATCCTTCCCTGATCGGCTGGTGAGAGAGCGAAGAAGGTGCCGTCCGGGTCGATCTGGGTCGCGTGCGCCAGCAGTGCCTGCTCGCGCACCGGGAAGTACTTCGAGCACTCGACGCGGGTGCTCACGCGGCCTTCCGGACGGTCCTGGCGGTGCGCCAGCCACTCCGCGTATGGCGACTCGCGCCCCTCCTCCAACAGCGCCTCGTGGAAGGCGACCATTTTCGCTTTGGAGAAGCCTCGGTCGTAGTAGAGCTTCAACGGCTGCCACGGGGCTCCGGCGTGCGGGAACGCCTCCGGGTCGGCGGCCGCTTCGAACGCCGCGACGGTCACGTCGTGGGTCATGATGTGGTCCGGGTGGGGATAGCCGCCGTTCTCGTCATACGTCGTGACGACGTGCGGACGGAACTCGCGGATCACTCGCACGAGCGCCTCCGTGGTGATCTCGGGCGGCTCCAGCGCAAAGCAACCCTCGGGCAGCGGCGGCAGCGGATCGCCTTCTGGCAGACCGGAATCCACGAAACCCAGCCAGGTCTGTTCGACGCCGAGGATCTCGCGTGCCTTCGCCATCTCGGCGCGCCGCACCTCGGGCAGGTCCCGCGCGATGTCCGCGTTGCCCTTCAGTCTTGGATTGAGGATGTCACCGCGTTCGCCGCCGGTGCAGGTGACGACCATGACGGGGTGACCTTCATCGACGTAGCGGGCCATCGTGGCCGACCCCTTGCTCGATTCGTCGTCGGGGTGGGCGTGCACTGCCATCAGGCGCAGGGCCTCAGTCACGTGCTGCACTCCTTGAAGTTGTGCTCAGGGGCGATCCGCTCAAGCCGCCGGAGGGGGCGACCGGGGATCGTCCGAGTTCGCAACCTATTGTCTCACCTCATGAAGATCCCCCGACCCGCACCCGAGGAACGCAAGTGGTGGGTCATCGGCATCATCGGTGTGCTGATCATGACGGCGGGCGCGGTGTGGTGGGGCATCTCCGCGACTCGCGGAGTCAGCTGGGAGAACGGCCCGTTCGACGTCAAGAACGACCGCAGTGTGCAGGTCACGTTCTACGTCACGAACCAGGACGGCAAACCGGTCACGTGTGTGCTGGAGGCACAGGACATCAGCCACGGCCGGGTCGGCGTGCTCACGGTGAAATTGCCCCCCAGCAATTTCCGCACCACGGAGTACACGCGCACCATCCCCACGGTTGCGAAGGCCGTGACCGGCATCGTCGACCAATGCGAGTACCGCTGAACAATTCGGGTCGCGGCACCGGCGGTGCTATGGTTGACAGCTATACCCAAGGTCTGGGACCAGCCTCCGAGCCACATGCCGGAGCGGCCCCGGACCTCATTGTTTGACCAACGGTTTGACAGGTCCATCGACCTAAGGAGAGATGTCGTTATGAGCACTGCTGAGACTTCAGCCAGCTTCCTGACCCAGGAAGCCTACGACCGCCTCAAGGCCGAACTCGACCATCTGTCCGGCGAAGGACGCACCGACATCGCCGACAAGATCGAAGAGGCTCGCCAGGAAGGTGACCTGAAGGAGAATGGCGGCTACCACGCCGCCAAGGAGGAGCAGGGCAAGATGGAGGCCCGCATCCGCCAGCTCGAGGAGTTGCTGCGCAATGCGGTCGTCGGCCACTCCAGCGCGACCGAGGGCACTGTGAGCCCTGGCATGGTCGTCACCGTCGAGATGTTCGGCGACAAGGAGAAGTTCCTCCTCGGCAGCCGGGAGATCGCCGGCGACTCCGCCCTGGACGTCTACAGCGAGAAGTCCCCGCTCGGCGCCGCGATCAACGGCGCCAAGGTCGGCGACAGCGTTTCCTACGATGCGCCCAACGGCAAGACGATCGGTGTCAAGGTGCTCGAGGCAACGCCCTACAGCAGCTGAGCTGTTTGGCTCTACTCCTCGCACGATGAGAGGGGCCGCCCGCGAAACAATTTCGCGGGCAGCCCCTCTTTTCTCCCCGAGCTACTTGGCGACAGCCTTCTTGTATGCCGCCGTCGCGAACGGCAGGAAGATCGCCAGCAGCACGACAGACCAGATCAGCGTGTAGAGGTCAGGGTGCTGCAGCGCCCAGGTGTATGCCGTCTGCTTGTCGATGTCTGCGTGGGTCTGTCCCGGCGCCTGCATCGAGTAGAGGTTGCCGAAATTCTGGCGGGCGGACTGGGTGATCGTCGAAACGGGATTCCAGCCGGCGATGGCCTTCAGAATCGAGGGCATGTTCTGCGAAGGAACGAAGGTGTTGGCGATGAACGTGACCGGGAAGATGACCATGAACGACGCGTTGTTGACGACCTCCGGCGAGCGCACCCGCATGCCGATGTAAGCGAACACCCACGACAGGGCGTAGGCGAAGAACAGCATCAGCGCATAGGCCCACAAGGCATGCAGCGGTCCGTTGTGCAGCCGCCAGCCGATCAGCAGCCCGGTCAGCGACATGACGACGAGCACGACGATGTTGTTGACCACGTCGGTCAGCGTCCGGCCGAAAAGGACCGCGCTGGGGTGCATCGGCAGCGTCCGGAAGCGATCGATCACGCCCTTCTGCATGTCCTCGGCCATCATGTAGCCGGTGATGGTCGCGCCAAAAATTATGGTCTGGGTGAAAATGCCGGCCATCATGAACTCGCGATAGCCGGACTGCACCGAAGCACCCGATCCGGCCAGCGAACCGAACACGTAACCGAAGAGCAGCACGAACATGATCGGCTGCAAGGTGGTGAAGATCAGCAGGTCCGGCACCCGTCGGATCTTGATCAAGTTTCGCTTGGCGACGGTCAGTCCATCACCGATCAGGGTGCCAGTGCGCGGCTCCTCTCGCGTGGCGGGCGATGCCGACACCGCGGTCTTCGCTTCCAGCGGCGGGTTCATGCCGATCCCCTCGTTCCTCGGGTGTCGGCATTCACCTTGAGCCCGTTTGGTCGCTCGCTGCGCTCGCTCATGCCGATCCCCTCGTTCCTCGGGTGTCGGCATTCACCTTGAGCCCGTTTGCTCGCTCGCTGCGCTCGCTCATGCCGGCTTCCCCACGAGCGCTTCGAGGTCGTCCTCGTCGGACTCTGCCTTGTGACCGGTCAGGCTGAGGAAGGCGTCATCGAGAGTGGGTCGACGAATCCCGATGTCCTGCACGGTGATCGAGCTCTCGTCGAAGCTGCGGACCGCTTGCAGGAGTGACTGCGTGCCGCCGGTGACCGGCACGATCAACCTGCGGGTGTGTGCGTCGGTCTCGACCGCCCCGGCACCGACCGTCGCCATGATCTCACCGGCCTCGGGCAGTCGCTCGCCGTCGGCAACGGTGACCTCGAGCCGCTCGCCGCCGACCTGTGCCTTGAGCTCGTCGGCGGTGCCTTCGGCGATGATCCGACCGCGGTCGATGACCACGATGTTGTCGGCCAGCCGGTCGGCCTCCTCGAGGTATTGGGTGGTCAGCAGAACCGAGGTGCCCTGGCCGACGAGGGTGTTGATTACGTCCCACATGTCGCCGCGACCCCGCGGGTCGAGCCCGGTAGTCGGCTCGTCGAGGAAGATCACCGGAGGCCGGGCGACCAACGCACCTGCGAGGTCGAGCCGGCGTCGCATGCCGCCGGAGTAGGTCTTGGCCGGTCGGCTCGCCGCCTCGTCGAGCCGGAACTGCCGCAGCAGCTCGGCCGCGCGCGCCTTGGCGTCCTTGGACGACAGGTGGTAGAGCCGCCCGATCATCTCGAGGTTCTCGCGGCCGGTGAGGTATTCGTCGACGGCCGCGTATTGGCCCGACACCCCGATCTGGCGCCGCACTGCCTGCGGGTCGCGCAGCACATCGGCACCCGCGACCGTCGCCGCGCCCGCGTCTGGGCGGATCAGCGTGGTGAGCATCCGCACGGTCGTCGTCTTGCCCGCACCATTGGGCCCGAGCACCCCCAGCACGCTGCCCTCAGGCACTCGCAGGCTCACGCCATCGACCGCCTTCACGTCCTTGTAATGCTTGACCAGCCCCTCGGCTGTGACCGCGTCGGTCATCTTGTCTCCCTCGTCCCAACTACCCGAAACAACGGTCTCACGGACCACTGACATCCGGCCGATCATTTAGTCGCGACATATCGCGAGTTCGAGACGACGATATATCGCGTTGTGCGTTGCGTCAACGCCATAGCCGTTCTGATCGAGCGGACCCGTAACGCACCGAGCGGACCCGCAAATCATGGCGATTGCGGGTCCGCTCGTTCAGGAAGGGGTCCTCTCGATCAGATGAGGGTCATCCGTCGAGGGCTTGCGCGAGGTCGGCGATCAGGTCGTCCGGGTCCTCGATGCCGACCGACAGCCGGATGAGGTCGTTCGGCACCTCGAGCTCCGTGCCGGCGACGCTGGCGTGCGTCATACGACCGGGGTGCTCGATGAGCGACTCGACGCCACCGAGCGACTCGCCCAGCGTCCAGATCTTGGTGCGACCGATCGCGTCAACGGCATGCTGCTCGCCGCCGTCGAGCTGGAAGCTGACCATGCCACCGAACCGGCGCATCTGCTTCGCCGCGATGTCGTGCCCCGGATGACTGTCCAGGCCCGGGTAGTAGATGTGCGTGACGTCCTTGCGGCCGCGCAAATATTCGACGACCTTCTCGGCGTTGTCGCAGTGTCGCTCCATGCGGACGGCGAGCGTCTTCAGGCCACGCAGCACGAGCCACGAGTCGAACGGCCCGGCGATCGCACCCATCGAGTTCTGGTGGAAGTCGACGCGCTCGGCAGCGTCCGAGAACTCTTTGACACCAATGTTTTCGGCCACCACGACCGCGCCACCAACGACGTCGCTGTGCCCACCGGAGTACTTCGTCGTCGAGTGCATGACGATGTCCGCACCGAGGCTGAGTGGCTGCTGCAGGTATGCCGACGCGAACGTGTTGTCAACCGCGAGCAGCGCGCCCGCCTCGTGGGCGATCTGGGCGATCGCCGCGATGTCGGCGATGCCGAGCAGTGGGTTGGTCGGCGTCTCCAGCCAGACCAGCTTTGTGACGCCCGGACGAATCTCACCGCGTATGGAGTCCGCCTGCGACACCTTCGCCAGGCTGTAGTCGACGCCCCACACCTTCTGCACCTTGTCGACGAGACGGAACGTGCCGCCATACGCGTCGGTGGGAATGATCATGTGCTCGCCCGGTCGCAGGATCGCGCGCATGACGCAGTCCTCGGCGGCCAGGCCGGACGAGAACGCGAATCCCTTTGCCCCGCCTTCCAATGCGGCGATGCACTCCTCCAACGCGGTGCGCGTGGGGTTGCCCGAACGGGAGTATTCGTAGCCGTCCCGCAGTCCGCCGACACCGTCCTGCTTGTAGGTGGAGGTCTGGTAAATCGCGGGAACGACGGCGCCGGTGCGGGGATCGGGCTCTTGCCCGGCATGGATGGCGCGTGTGGAGAAGCCGTGCTGATCATTCGTCATGATCCAACCCTACGGTCACGTCGATCTGGCATCGTGACGGTCATGACGAGTGATGTCGACTTCCGTGGGCTCGGTGCCCACCCGCACGATGGAGGAACCCGATTCGGAGTGTGGGCTCCGCACGCCGAGTCTGTCTCCGTGGTCGGTGACTTCAACGACTGGAACGACGCAACGAGTCCGCTCACCCGTGACGGTGATGTTTGGAGTGCAGACGTCGCCGACGCGGCACCTGGGCACGAGTACAAGTTCGCGATCAGCAGTGGCGGCAAGATGTCCCAACGGATCGACCCCTACGCACGCCAGTGCACGAACTCGGTCGGCAACGGGATCATCTATGCCGACAGCACCTTCGAGTGGGGCGACGACAGCTTCCGGTGCCCACCGATGAATGAGCTCGTGATCTACGAGACGCATGTCGGATCGTTCGTCACCGACGGCCAGGGCGTCGGCCGACTCGGCGAGGTTGCCACGAAGCTCGATTACCTGAAGTCGTTGGGCATCAACGCGATTCAGCTGATGCCCCTGATGGAGTTCGCAGGCGACTATTCATGGGGGTACAACCCCGCTCACGTGTTCGCGGTCGAGTCAGCGTATGGCGGGCCCGACGCACTCAAGCGACTCGTCAAGGCCGCCCACGAGCACGGGATCGCCGTGATCATCGACGTGGTCTACAACCACTTCGGCCCCTCCGACCTCGACATGTGGCAGTTCGACGGCTGGAGCGAGAACGACAAGGGCGGCATCTACTTCTTCGAGGACTGGCGGTCGACGACACCGTGGGGCGACACCCGACCGGACTACGGCCGTCATGAGGTGCGCCAGTTCATCGCCGACAACGCGCGCATGTGGCTGGCCAACTACCACGCCGACGGCTTGCGGTGGGACATGACGCCATACATCCGCAGTGTCGACGCGACCGTGGAGAACATCCCCGAAGGACGCGTCATGTGCCGCGAGATCAACGACGAGATCCGCCGCGACTTCCCCGACTGCGTCTCCATCGCGGAGGACCTGCACGGCGATCCGACGGTGACCTCCATCGCGGAGGGCGGTGCCGGGTTCCACTCGCAATGGGACAACCACTTCGTCCATCCGATACGGGACGCGATCATCCCCGCAGATGATGCCGCACGCTCGATGGCGTCGGTCGCCGACGCCGTCACCTGGTCGTATGGCGACGCGTTCGACCGCGTCATTTACACGGAGTCCCACGACGAAGTCGCCAACGGACATGCCCGCGTGCCCCAGGAGGCCGACCCGAACGATCCCACCAGCGCACGAGCCCAGAAGGCATCGGTTCTGGGCGCAGCGCTCACCCTCACTTCACCGGGGATCCCGATGCTCTTCATGGGCCAGGAGTTCCTGCAGGACGAGTGGTTCCGTGACAACGTGCCTCTCGACTGGTCCGGCCTGGGCGAGTTCCACGGCATCGCGGTGCTTCACCAGGACCTGATCCGGCTCCGCCGCAACGCGGACAACACGACGCGCGGGTTGTCCGGCCAGCACGTCGCGGTGCTCGACGCCGACGAGGCCGCCAAGGTGATCGCGTACCACCGATGGATGGACGGCGGGCCAGGTGACGACGTCACGGTCGTGGTCAATCTGAGTGGCGCCACGCACGAGAACGTCGGCGTGCAGTTCCCATCCGCCGGGCGTTGGAAACTTGTCCTCAACACCGACGCCACGGTCTACAGCAGCAGCTTCACCGGCACATGGGTCGGTGATGCCGACGCGCAGGATCACGGCGGTGCGGCGATCGCCCAGGTGACGTTGCCGCCATACACCGCGCTCATCTTCGCCCGCACCGAGTAGGCGCTCGGGCTCAGCCGAGGGCGGAGTTCAACGCCCGCCAGTCGATGCCGCGCGGCGCCCGCTCGACGATCGTCTGCACCAGGCCGAGCCGGGAGGCGCGCAGCACTTCATCGTCCGCCATCAGCATGACGTCGTCGAAGAACTTCGCCAGCGGCGCAACCAACGGCAACGCATCCGGGATCCATTGCCGCAGAGCGTCGTTCGCGTGATTGGGCAGCTCATCGACATACGTGACGAGCGCCTTCTCGGCATCACCGGCCAACAGCGCCCGGTCGTATGACGCAGCCGTGCCGACCGGCACGATGCGGGTGATGCGCTGCACCGCCTCGACCAGGGCCTCGAAGCGGTCGTCCTTGCGCGCTGCGTCGATGTCGGCGAGTGCCTGCGTGGCAACACCAGGGGCCTCGGCCAACGGCGTGACCGCGGAAACCAGGCCGACCGGCACACCTTCGTCGCGCAACTGCTGCGCAAAGCGACCGACGATGAATTCCTTTGCTGCTGCGATGGATTCGTCGGAAACTTCGATGCCCTGCTGCCGCAATCGAGTCGCCGCAGCCGAAAGGCCGGCGTCGACGGTGATGGCACCGAGCTCGCGGTGACCACGCAGGATGGAGACCAAGCCGAGTGCCGCGCGACGCAACGCGAAGGGATCCGACGAGCCAGATGGCTTGGCGCCGATGGCGAACATCGCAGCGAGCAGGTCGAAGCGGTCGGCGAGCGCCAGCACTGCGCCGGGCAACGACTCGGGCAGCGCGTCGCCGGCCGAGCGGGGCAGCTCCATCTCCCAGAGGGCCTGTGCGACTTGCGGGGTCTCCCCGCCTTGGTCGCGTAGTCCCTGGCCATGAAGCCGGCCAGCGACGACAGCTCGATCACCATCTGCGACGACAGGTCGAACTTCGCCAGCTCACCGGCACGGGCGAGGGTCTTCTCGTCTTCGGCGGAAAGCTCTAGCTGTGAGGCGATTTCGCGCGCAACGTCATTGATCCGGTCGGCGCGGTCGGCCACCGAGCCGAGGCGGTTCTCGAAGGTCAGCTTGCCGATGCCCGACCGCAGGTCGGCCAGCGGCTGCTTCAGGTCCGCGTCATAGAAGAACGCCGCATCCTCGTAGCGCGCCCGCAGCACGGTCTCGTTGCCGAGCTTGACCAGCTCGTCGTCGCAATCACCGTTGGCAACCGTGACGAAGTAGGGCAACAATGCGCCACTGGAATCCCGCACCGGCAGGTAGCGCTGGTGCTTGCGCATCACCGTCGTCAGGATCTGCTCCGGCAGCTCGAGGTGCTTCTCGCTGTAACCACCGAGTATGGCGTGTGGCTGCTCGACGAGGTTGGTGATCTCGTCGACCAGCGCCGACTCACCCTCGAAATCGATTGTCCCGCCGACGCATTCGGCGAGCGCACGCGACTGGTCGATGACCTGCTGGCGACGCGCCGCCGGGTCGATGACCAGCCCATGTGTCTCCAGTACGTTGCGCAACTGGTCGGCGGAATCGACCCGGACCAGCGGCGTCGCATCGGTGCGATGCACGTAGGTGGTGCGACCCGAGGTCAGCTCGGACGCGTGCACCGGCACGACCACGTTGCCCCACAGCGCAACGATCCAACGGACCGGACGGCTGTAGGACAGTTGCGGGTCGTCCCAGCGCATGTTCTTGTCGGCGCGCAGTGCGTCGACGATGCCGCCGATGATCTCGCCGGCCACGGCCAGCACATCGCGGCCCTGTTCGGTGATTTTCACCGCGACGTGCTCGGCACCGTCGAATTCAGCACGCACCAACTCGCTCGGGTCGACCTTCTGTCCACGCGCGAATCCCTGTGCGGCCTTTGTGGGTTCGCCGTTCTCGTCATACGCAGCGGCAACCTTGGGTCCCTTGCGCAAGCTCTCTGCGTCGGGCTCGTGCGCGGCCAGGCCGGCGACGGTCGCGACGATGCGTCGCGGGGTGCCGACGACGTCGATGGCGCCGTGCGTCAGCCGGCTCGCGCCGAAGCGCTCGGTGAGCGACGTGCGGACGAAATCGATGGCTTGATCGACCACGTGCGGCGGCAACTCCTCGACACCGATCTCGACGGCCAGCGTCTGGTCGTCGGTCGGCAACGCGGCCAGGTCGACGTCCTCCGGGTCGTCCGCGGGATGCCGCACGGCAGCACCGGCCAGCACCTTGGGTGCCTCGGTCTTGAGCAGCGGGAAGTCCAGCTCCTTGCGGCGCTCGACCCACAGCTGCGACACGTCCCGCGCCAGCCCGCGCATGGTGGAGAACGCCTTGGCCCGCTCGGTGGTGGAGATGGCTCCGCGCGCGTCGAGCACGTTGAACGCGTGCGACGACTTCAGCACATAGCTGTATGCCGGGACGGGCAGCCGCTGCTCGATCATCCGGGTCGCCTCGGCCACGTAGCGGTCGAAGAACTCCTGGTTGACCGCGACATCGGCGTCGTCCAGGTAGTAGCGCGACATCTCGTACTCCTGCTGGCCGAAGGCCTCGCCATACGTGATGCCAGGTGCGTATTGCATGTCCTTGAAGTGCGAGACACCCTGCTGCGCCATCATGATGCGCTCGATGCCGTAGGTCAGCTCGACGGGGATCGGGTCGAGGTTCTGCCCGCCCACCTGCTGGAAGTAGGTGAACTGGGTGATCTCCATGCCGTCCAGCCAGACCTCCCAGCCGAGACCCCATGCGCCGATCGCCGGCTGCGCCCAGTTGTCCTCGACGAAGCGGATGTCGTGCGCGTGGATGTCGATGTCGAGCGCCTCGAGCGACTCGAGGTAGAGCTCCTGCGGGTTGCCCGGCTCCGGCTTGAGGACGACCTGGAACTGCGTGTGGGTCTGCAGGCGGTTGGGGTTCTCGCCATACCGGCTGTCGTCGGGACGAACCGACGGCTCGACGTAGGCGACCCGCCACGGCTCCGGCCCGAGCACCCGCATCAGGGTGGCGGGGTTCATGGTTCCCGCTCCGACCTCGGTGTTGTTGGGCTGCACGACCATGCAGCCGCGGTCGGTCCAGAACTTCTGGAGGCGGATGAGGGCATCTTGCACGGTCAGCACCGGGACAGGTTACCGAGCGCGGGGCGATCCACTCACGTCACGGCCAAATTTCTATAAACAAGTTTGATTGACAAAAGGGAGAACCAGGAGCAGTCTTCTAAAAGAAGCACATTTGCACGATAGAAGGGAACCGTCATGAACACCTCAACCGCTCCGTCCGACAGATCAGGGGTCCGATCGTCAGTCTTGGACCGCGCACGTCGGGAGCCCGCGTATGCCGCGTTCTGGATCCTGCGGATCGGGTTCGTGGTCCTGCCGCTGTGGATGGGCCTGGACAAGTTCATGAAGGTGCTCAACCCGGACTGGCCCGGCTACCTGGCCTCCTGGATCGTGGACCTACTGCCGTTCTCGGCCCAGACCGCGATGTATGTCGTCGGCGCGATCGAGATCCTCGCGGGCATCATGGTGGCGCTCAAGCCGCGGTATGCCACCTATGTCGTCGCGCTCTGGCTGGCCGGCATCATCATCAATCTGCTGACCTTCTCCGGCTTCTACGACATCGCATTGCGTGACTTCGGTCTGCTGCTCGCCGCGCTGGTATTGGCTCTGTTGGCGTCCGTCTACGACCGGCCGCTTGCCCGTCATACGCAGGTCACGGCGACGACACGGCAGACCGTTCGATGAGCTTGCCGAACACCGATCCCGAGCCGCTCGTCGCGCTCACGGAGGCAGGCGTGTCCATCTGGCTGGACGACCTGAGCCGCGACCTGCTGGCCTCGGGTGGGCTCGCCGACTTCGTCCGCGACCAGCAGGTCAGCGGAGTCACCACCAATCCGTCGATCTTCGCCGCGGCCATCGGCCGCGGCGCGGCATACGGCGAACAGCTCGCCGAGCTCGCGACGGCGGATGCCACGGCGAGCCAGGCATTGCGCGCGATGACCACTCGCGACGTGCAGTTGGCGTGCGACGTGTTGCGACCTGTCTTCGACGCGACCGACGGGGTCGACGGGCGGGTGTCGATCGAAGTCGACCCGCGGCTGGCGGACGACACCGACGCGACGATCGCGGAGGCGCGCGAGTTGTGGCAACAGGTGGACCGGCCGAACCTGTTCGTCAAGATCCCGGCCGCGTTGCGGAGCCTGCCTGCAATCACCCGCTGCCTGGCCGAGGGCATCAGCATCAACATCACGCTGATCTTCTCGCTGCAGCGTTATCAGCAGGTCATTGATGCATTCCTGGACGGGATGGAGCAGGCGCAGCGAGCCGGTCGCGACCTGCACGTGATCACCTCCGTGGCGTCCTTCTTCGTCTCCCGGATGGACGCCGAGATCGACGCCCGGCTGGACGCTCTCGGGGATGGGCGCGCACCGGAGCTGCGCGGCCGGGCGGCGATCGCCAACGCCCGTCTCGCCTACCAGCGCTACGAAGAGATGCTGCAGTCTGCTCGATGGGCCGCGCTCGCAGCGGCGGGCGCCCGGCCCCAACGGCCGCTGTGGGCATCCACGTCGACCAAGGACCCGGCATACGACGACACGAGGTATGTCGTCGAGCTCGTCGCGCCGGACACCGTCAACACCATGCCCGAGTCGACGTTGCAAGCGGTCGCTGACCACGGAAGGGTCCCGAAGGACTCGATCCGCGGCACGTACCGGGACGCCCAGCAGACGCTGGAGCAGCTGTCCGCGATCGGCATCGACTACGACGACGTCGTCTCCACTCTCGAGGCCCGTGGTGTGGCGAAATTCCAGGACGCATGGAGCGCGCTGCAGGGCCAGATCGACACCGCCCTGACCGACCTACGCAACCAAGGACGTGTGGACCATGCCTGACCCCGAGAAGTTCGTCGTCGTCGGTGGCGGACTCGCCGGCGCCAAGACCGTCGAGGCACTGCGCAAGCGCGGCTTCACCGGTGAAATCACCCTGTTTGCAGCCGAATCCGAGCTTCCCTACGAACGGCCGCCGCTGTCCAAGGGCTACCTCGGCGATGCCGGCACGTTCGACAAAGCCGTCCTGCACCCACGCAGTTGGTATGACGACGAGCGGATCGACCTGCAGCTGGGCACCCGAGTCACCGCGATCGACCCTGCACGGCACGAGGTGCGCACTGAGGGCGGGGACGTCGCCGGCTACGACAAGCTCGTGCTCGCGACCGGGTCCACCCCGCGGTTGTTGCCGCTGCCGGGTGCCGACGCGCAGCGGGTGTTGACCTTGCGCACCAGGCAGGACGCCGACGTCATCCGCGAATCCTTCGGCGCAGGAAGGCAACTCGTCATCATCGGCGGCGGCTGGATCGGTTTGGAAGTGGCTGCGGCTGCACGGACGGCCGACACCCAGGTCACCGTGCTGGAAGCGGCCGAGCTGCCTCTCCTGGCCGTGCTCGGCCCGGAGCTGGGTGCGGTCTTTGCCGGGCTGCACCGGGAGCACGGAGTCGACCTCCGGCTCGGTGTCAGCGTCACCGCCATACAGACTCAGGACGGCGCTGCAGTCGGCGTGAGCCTGGCGGACGGCAGCATCGTGCCGGCCGACGCAGTGCTCATCGGTGTCGGCGCAGCGCCAAACGTCGAGTTGGCGAAGGACGCCGGTCTGGCCGTTGACGGTGGCGTGCTCGTCGATGCCTCGCTGCGCACCAGCGACCCCGACATCTATGCGGTGGGAGACATCGCAGCACACGACCACCCGTTCCTGCGCTGTCGCATCCGGGTCGAACACTGGGCGACAGCGTTGCACCAACCGACCGCGGTAGCTGCGTCAATGCTCGGTGAGACAACGGAATTCACCGATCTTCCATACTTCTTCAGCGACCAGTACGACCTCGGCATGGAGTACGTCGGACACCCGTCACCGCAGGACCGCCTCGTCGTGCGTGGCGATCTGCCCAGGCGCGAATTCATCGCGTTCTGGATGGACGGCGACGACCACCTGACCGCAGCGATGAACGTCAACGTCTGGGACGTCATCGACGAGATCAAGCCGCTGCTAACAAGTCGCGTCCGGGTCGACCCCGCACGACTTGCCAATGTAGACGTACCGCTGTCGTCGTTTCTGCCGAATCGCTGAGCATCGGCCGACGGGTTCCTTTACTCTTTCTTTACCCGGCGAGCGCGCCGTAGAACCCTCCTCGCCGAAAGATCGATCCTCATGCGTCGTCTTGCACCCACCGTTGTCGCCGTTTCCGTTGCCGTGGGACTGACGGTGCCCCTTGCGGCACCGGCCCACGCAGCCACCACGCTGAAATTTGCCCGCTTCTACGCCGACCAGCCCGGGTCGGACACGCCGTACACGACGACGCGGCTCAACCGGGAGTACATCCAGGTCAAGAACATCACCCGGGCGACGCTCAGCTTGAACGGCTACCTGATCCACGACCGGAAGAACTACCACGTCTACCGCTTCCCGAAGACCTTCCGTCTCGGCGCGGGCAAGACGGTCACGGTGCACACCGGGAGGGGCACCAACACCTCCGCCAACCTCTACTGGGGACTGCGCTCGATGGCGTGGAACAACACCGGCGATACCGCATACCTGATGAAGGGTTCGACGAAGATCACCAGCTGCACCTACACGCCGATCAGGGCGCAGCTTGCCGCGAAGACCGGCTACAAGAACTGCTGACCCGGGAAGGCTTCCGCTCACCTTTTCGTTGTGGTGAGCATGAGTTTCCTCTTCGGCCGTAAGACGTCCATGGTGTCCCCCGACGAAGCGCTGCCCGGTCGCCAGGCGCAGCTGCCCGGCATACCCGAGAAGCACGAAGTGCTCGGCAGCCCGTTGCAGGGACCGTGGCCCGACGGCACTCAATTGCTGTATGTCGCAATGGGTTGTTTCTGGGGCACGGAGCGGATCTTCTGGCAGCAGCCGGGCGTCGTGTCGACGGCGGCCGGTTACATGGGCGGCTACACGCCCAACCCGACCTACGAAGAGACCTGCACCGGGCGCACTGGACACACCGAGGCGGTGCTGGTCGCCTACGACCCGGCGAAGACCTCGCCGGAACTGCTGCTCAAGGCGTTCTGGGAGAACCACGACTCGACCACTGCAAATCAGCAGGGCAACGACCTCGGCACCCAGTACCGCTCAGCGATTTATTGGACGACGCCGGAGCAGGAACAGGCCGCGATCGCGACGCGAGATGCGTTCCAAAAAGTGTTGCACGACAACGGTTTCGGTGAGATCAGCACCGAGATCCGGCCTGCAGCCGAAGCGGGGCCGTTCTTCTACGCCGAGGACTACCACCAGCAGTACCTGCACAAGAACCCGGCTGGCTATTGCAATCACGGCCCGAACGGCATGACCTGTCCTGTCGGCATACTCCGCCAGGACCAGCTGCCCAGCCAGGAGTCGGTGCTGCGCGCGCAGGAGTAACGCGGTCTAATCGACCACGACGACGGTGATGCGTCGTCGCTGCAGTGCAGCGTCCGGCGCCTCCCACGGTCGAGCCTGCACCAGCTCGACCGTGGTCGTCCCGATGCGTAGGCCGGTGAGCGTCACCGTCTCCGGTGCGCTCACCCCCGGTGCCGCTTGCGAACCGCCACTGCCCTCGAGTCCGCGATGCCACTGTGCCTCAACGACATCCGAGCCGGCCAGCGACTCCCACCGATAACCGGCGGTCCCGAGGCCGGGCAGGCGAAGCGCCATCGACTGCCCGACCCGCAGGATCAGTTGCTCCGGGACGTCCACGTCCCCCTCCTCGCGGCTGGCCATCGGTCAGGTCACCTGGAACCAGCCGGCCCACCCGCTCGACCCGTCCCACCAGGTGCTGTAGACCAGGCCGTCGGTGCCGGTGGTGAAGACGTCGATGTGGTTCTGCGTGCGCGAGATGCTCGCGACCTGACCACCCCTCGTGCTCACCCCGCCGGACACGTTGAACCAGTTCGCCCAGCCACTCGAGCCGTCCCACCAGGTGCTGTAGACGCGGTTGTCGGTGCCGACCACGAACAGGTCCAGATGCGTTGCGTAGCGAGCGAGAACCGTGACATCGGAGCCCGGTGAGGCGACACCGCCGCTGACCTGGAACCAACTGTTCGCCCAACCGCCCTGGTCGTTCCACCAGGTCGACATGATCCGGCCCGAGGTGTCCGTCGTGAACAGGTCGAGGTTCCCCGTGGCCCGAGAAACCACCGAGACCCGGGCGCCCGCGCCGCAGGTGACACCCGGCAACGCGAACCAGTTCGACCACCCGGACGATGCGTCCCACCAGCACGAATAGACCCGGTTGTCGGTGCCGACGGTGAAAACGTCGAGGTGATTGGTGAATCGGGAGACCGCGGTGACCGGCGAACCGGCCGCCGCGACGCCCCCTGCGAGCTGGAACCAGCCGTTCGCCCAACCGGACGAGGCATCCCACCACGTCGACATCGTCTTTCCCGAGCTGTCGGTGGTGAACAGATCGAGGTGATCCTTGAAGCGACTGACCACCTCGACACTCGAGCCTGGTCGCGCGGTGAGGCCTGGAATAACGAACCAGGAAGCCCACCCGGACGACGCGTCCCACCAGCACGAGTAGACCCGGTTGTCGGTGCCGACCGTGAACAGGTCGAGGTGATCTGGGAACCGCGACACCGACGTCACCGGCGACCCTTCTCCGCCCGGCGATGCGACTCCGCCGCCGACCCAGAACCAGCGTCCCCAACCGGACGAGCCGTCCCACCAGGTGCTGACCGTCTTGCCGTCCGGCGCGACTGCGAACACGTCGAGGTGTTGCGGGTAGCGCGCCACGACGCTCATCGGCGTTGTCGCCTTACCGGACTGGGTGAGCGGGATCAGCGGAGACGTGATCGTTCCGTCGATGCCCCACATCTCCGCATCGATCCCGGCGCTGCCATAGGCGATGCGGAAGAAGCCTTGCTCGCCCCAGCCGGTCCCCCAGGAATTCTTCGCGATCCAGCAGCCATGCGCGTCGTCATACCCGACGATGCACACGCAGTGCCCGCCGATCACGTTGCCGCTCGTCGACGCGTTGTAGGTGTAGACCCCGCCGGCGTAGTGGTAGTAGAAGTCCTCGTAGACGGTGAAGCAGGTGGTCATCGGCCCGGTGGAGGCGATGAACTGCTTCATGGCGGTGATCGAGTTGCAAGTGGTGCTCGACGTGAACTTCGTCAGCCTCGTCTGCCAATCGGGGCAGAGGTTGCACGCCTGATTGGCCGCCGTGTAGGGGAAGCAGGTCGCGTCGACGATGCCGTCCGCCATACAGGCGTAGGCCTGGTCCGGCCACCAGCCGCCGCCCGGGCACGCTCCGGCGCCGTGCTGCGGGCCGTAGCAGAAGAACAGTTGCGCCTCGGACAGATCGACGGTCAAGCCCGGGTTGTGTGCCCGGATGCGGACCATCGACTCCAGTGCCGCGATCGCGCCGAACGCGACACATGAACCGCAGCCGCCCTGGTCCTCGATCGGGGTGACGTAATTGCCACCGCTCGTCCGCCAGTCGAACGTTGCCGGCACGCCGGCCGGCGCCCCCGCGACCCGTGGCCGCGCAGCCGCGGTGGCTTGCCGCTCTTCGAGCGAAGCAACTCCTGCCGGCGGCACCGCACCCAGGCGGGACTGCGCCTGCAACAACGAATGTCCGGAGTTCGCGGTGACCCCCGGTGTCCACGGCAACTCGAGCTCGCGGACGCGTGCCTGCAACTGGGAAAGCTCAATGGCCATCGCCGGCCTCCTGATTCTGGCTGTCGCAACAGCGGATCGGCGGCGCGCGGATGCGAGCTGCCGCGAGAGCCGGCCGGTTGCTGGCTGAGCCCACGGATCGACCTCTCACTGACAGGAGGGCCGTATGGCGCGACCTGATACGCGTTGCGCGCTCCACTCAGTTCCGCATTGGCCTGAGTTTGAAGAGAACGATGCCGAGGTACGCGTTCAGCACGGTCTGCTCGGCGGCCGCGTCGGACAGCTGAGCCTCAACCACGGGCAGCGACGTCAGCCCGCCGCGAGATGCTTGGCCAGGTAGGGCGCCGTGGCACTTCCTTTCGCCCGGGCAACCGTCTCGGGCGTGCCGGTCGCGATGACCCGACCACCCTGGTCACCACCCCCTGGACCGAGGTCGATGACCCAGTCGGCGCTGGCGATCGTGTCGAGGTCGTGCTCGACCAGCACCACGGTGTTGCCGGCATCCACCAACCGGTGCAGCTGGCGGACCAGCAGTGCGATGTCGGAGGGGTGCAGCCCGGAGGTGGGCTCGTCGAGCAGGTAGAGCGCGTGCCCGCGACGGGCTCGCTGCAGCTCGGTCGCGAGTTTGATCCGCTGCGCCTCTCCGCCGCTGAGCTCGGTCGCCGGCTGCCCCAGCCGCAGGTAGCCCAGGCCGACCTCCCGCAACGTGGTCAGGCTGCGCGCGGCAGCCGGCACGTCGCTCAGGAATTCCGCAGCCTCGTCAACGGACAGGGAAAGCACGTCCGCGATGGTCCTGCCGCGGTAGTCGATCTCGAGGGTCTCCGCGTTGTAGCGCGCACCGTGGCAGGCCGGGCAGGGCGCGTAGGTGCCGGGCAGGAAGAGCAGCTCCACCGAGACGAACCCCTCCCCCTGGCAGGTCTCGCAGCGGCCCTCGGCCACGTTGAAGGAGAAGCGACCCGCGCCATACCCGCGGCTACGAGCTTCCGGCGTGGCGGCATACAGCTTGCGCACGGCATCGAACAGCCCCGTGTAGGTGGCCAGGTTGGAACGTGGCGTGCGCCCGATCGGCCGCTGGTCCACCCGCACGAGCCGGTCGAAGGACTCGAGTCCGGTGGCGTCGTCGACGTCGACCTCGAAGTCGCTGTCCTCGGTGTCATCGGGCGCCTGACCGAGATGGCGGCGCACCAGCTCGGAGAGCACCTGCGTGACCAGCGTGGACTTGCCCGACCCGGAGACCCCGGTCACGGCCGTCAGCACGCACAGCGGAATCTCGACCGAGAGATCCTGCAGGTTGTGGCGGTTCACTCCGCGCAGATGCAGCCAACCGTGGGGTGGGCGCTGCGGGCGGACGAGGGGTTCAGCACGACCGAAGATGTAGTCCCCGGTGACCGACCCCGCAACCTGCTCGAGGCCTGCGACCGGCCCGGAGTAGAGCACCTCGCCACCGCCCTCGCCTGCGCCCGGGCCGATGTCGATGATCCAGTCGGCTCGGCGCACCACGTCGAGATCGTGCTCGACCACGAACAGCGAGTTGCCCGAGGCCTTCAGGGTGTCCAGCACGTCCAGCAGCGGCTCGGCGTCGGCGGGGTGCAGACCTGCGGACGGCTCGTCAAGCACGTAGACGACTCCGAAGAGGCCCGAGCGCAGTTGGGTCGCGATGCGCAACCGCTGTGCCTCTCCCGGTGAGAGCGTGGTGGAGCTGCGTCCCGGCGAGAGATAGCCCAGCCCCAGGTCGAGCAACACCTGGACCCGCGCGACGAGGTCGGCGCAGATGCGCACCGCGACCTCGGTCGCCTCCCCGAGCCGGCCGACGACGTCGCCGCCGCGGCCTCCTCGAGCTCGGCCACCGGACGCAGCAGCGCGACCAGCTCGCTGAACGACAACGCGTTGAGCTGCCCGATGTTCTGCCCGCGGAAGGTGACCGCCAGCGAGTCCGCCTGCAGCCCCGTGCCATCGCATTCCGGGCAGGACACGCTCTGGACGAAACGCATCACCTTGTCGCGCATCATCTGGCTCTGGGAGTTCGCAAGCACGTGGTGCACGTGCGTGCGGGCGCTGCGGAACAAGCCGTAGTAGCCGTGGTCGACACGGCCCGGCTCGGGCTCGATCATCACCTTCGGCTGCTCCTCGGTGAAGAGCAGCCACTCACGATCCTTCGCCCGCAACTTGCTCCAGGGGGTGTCCAGATCGATGCCCAGCCCCGACACGATGCTGCGCAGATTTGCGCCCTGCCAGGCACCCGGCCAGGCGGCGATCGCCCCCTCCCGAATCGTCAACGACCGGTCCGGCACCATCAGCTCCTCGCTGACGTCGTGCTCCTCACCCAGCCCGTGGCAACGTGGACAGGCTCCTGCGGCTGTGTTCGGTGAGAACGCCTCTGCGGCCAGTCGCGACGCGCCCTCGGGGTAGGTGCCGGCGCGCGAGTAGAGCATCCGCAGCAGATTGGACAACGTGGTGAGCGTGCCGACCGTCGAGCGCGAGCTGGCGGCACCGCGGCGCTGCTGTAGCGCCACGGCCGGGGGCAGCCCGGTGATCTCCTGCACGTGCGGAGCACCCACCTGCTGCAACAGGCGGCGAGCGTATGGCGCCACCGACTCGAAGTAGCGGCGCTGCGCCTCGGCATACAGGGTGCCGAAGGCCAGGGAGGACTTGCCGGAGCCCGAGACGCCGGTGAAGGCGACCATCGCGTCCCGAGGCAGGTCCACGTCGACGTTCTTGAGGTTGTGCTCGCTGGCGCCCCGGACATGGACGAAGTGGTCGCGTTGGTCGTCGGTCACTGCCCCTGTTTATCTGCTGCCGTCGTCGAACACAACGGAATCCCCTCCGGGTGCTCCTGGAACCGTTGTCAGCGGATTTTCGACCGCTCAAGTCGGCGCGAGTCACCGATCACCGCAATCAGGCACTCGCCCCGTCAGTCCAGCGCAACACCCGCAAGGCACGAAGGGTGTTCCAGCGACTCGGCTTGCCGTCGCCGTCCTCGAGCTCGAAGTGGATCAGCCCGGGGTGGGTATTCTCCTGCAGCCAGCTGCCGTCCGTCTGTCGCTTGGAGCGCACCTGCTCGATGGCGTCTGCCAGTCGTGGATCGGGCGGGCCACCGATGGCGCGGAAGTGGTCGAGACCGCGCAACACGTCGTAGTGCCACTGCGTCGGGAACGAGAACTGCAGCCAATCCTCATCCGCGACCTCGCCGGTGCTCGCTCGTCGAAAGAGCTTGCGCTGCAACAGATATTCCCCACCACGCCGCCGCGCGTCCGCCACCTCGAGATCGCCGCCCGCGCGCTCGTAGTCGAGCAAGCCCTCCAGCACACAGATCGTCGTGTGGAACGACGACCGCGTGGAGCCGTTCTCCGCCTCGCAGTTCCAGCCACCGTCCGCGAGTTGCTCACCGAGCAGGCGCTGCACGACCCGGTCGACGTTCTGCCCGAAGTAGGCGCCGATCGAGACTGTCCCGCCATTGATGCACGGCTCGACCTCACCGTCGAAGAACGCCGACCCGTCATACTCCCAACGACAACCGGTGCGAACGCCGTCGACTGCGGCAGTCACGCGCGAATCCTGAGGATCCACACCGAATTCGCGCAGCAACCGCAAGGTGGGAAGCGTCGCGGTCCACGGTTGGCCATCGGGATCGCCCACGGGTCCGTCCGGTGGCCGCCAGTCGGACCCGGGGAAACACGCGCCACCGGCCCACGCCCCGTCGGCATACAGATCGAGCAGTCGCTTCCCCTGTCCCGACGAGGCGACTCTCGCGCGCTCGGCCGTCACCTCATCGGACGAAGCGTCGGTCAGATCACGCATCACCTGCCACCGGACCGACGCATCTCCCGCGAGCAGCCAACTCTCCACGTCACTCATCCGTGTCACCTCTCAACGAAGTTCGTGCTGGACAAGGCTCAGAAACGTGAGATCACTGCCCAACACGGATCTGACGCTAGGACCCGCCACCGACAAGGTTCAAGATGGACTCATGAGTGACGACATCACAGTGGCCGACAATCCCGACCAGAATCGCTACGAGGCACGCATCGGTGGTGCTCTCGCAGGTTTCTCGGTCTACCGGCTCGCCGCGGATCAGATCACCTTCGTGCACACCGAGGTCGACCCGAAGTTCGAGGGTAAAGGCGTCGGCTCTGCGATCGCGCGCCATGCACTCGACGACGTAACGGACCGCGGCGGGCTCTCCGTCATACCGCTGTGCCCATTCATCAAGGCCTGGATCGACCGGCACCCCGACTATCAATCGTTGGTCCAGCAGAGCTGATCTCATGTGCTGAGCCACCCCGCGCGAGCGCCATACGAATCCTCAACGAGGTGAGGCATTCCCAACTGTGGGTAGGCAAACTTTGCTGGTGGCGCACGCCGTAGCCACCTACTCTTGGTCGCATGAAGATGAGCGCCGCACTTGAAAAGAAGTTCAACGCCCAGATCACCCTGGAGTTCGAGTCCTCGATGGTCTACCGCCAGCTCGCGATCGAGATGGAGGACCGAGACCTGCCGGGCATCGCCGCGTGGTTGCGACACCAGGCCGACGAGGAGATCGTCCACGCCAACAAGTTCATCGACCACCTCAGCGATCGCGCCAACCACCCGGTGATCGGCGCCATCGCCGCCCCGAAGGTCAACGCCAAGACCGTGCTCGCGGTCTTCGAGGCGGCGCTCGGGCACGAGCAGAAGGTCTCTGCATCGATCCGTGACCTCTACGCCGCGACCGAGAAGGCCGGCGATCTCGACTCCCGTCCGCTGCTGCTGTGGTTCCTGAGCGAGCAGGTCGAAGAGGAGTCGTCGGTCGACGAGATCGTCGGACGCGTCAAGCTGATCAACGACGACGGTCCCGGCCTGCTGCGCCTCGATGACGAGCTTGCCCAGCGCCCGGTGGCCACCACCGAGAACACCGCCGGCTGACGCACTGACGCACCCCGAGTGGGCCGGTCACCGATCTTCGGTGACCGGCCCGCTCGCGTTCAGGACGCGCTCCAGGGTCTGCCGCCACGCCTGCGGTTGGTCCAGATGCAGGTCATGTCCGGCATCGGCGATCACGGTGCGCTCGACGTGCGCACCGCGGCGCATCCGCTCCACCTGCTCGGTCGGTATGACGCTGTGCTCGGCCACCACCAGATGTGTCGGGACGCTCACGGACTCCCATGCCCGCCACCGGGGCAAGACGTGCACGGCACGCAGCGCCTCGATCAGCACGTCCGCGTCCCAGCACGGGACCAGGCCGCCCGCGTCGAATTGCAGGCCGTCCGCCCACGCCTCGCCGGCCATCGCGGTTCCGGTGCTTCTTGCCGCTCCTCGGTCGGCACTCATGAAGAAGTCAATGAAGGCATCCCGGTCCGGGAAGCGCGCCGGCCAACTGCGCAGCCATTGCTCAACCGGTGCGGTGGCAGCATCACCACCACCACCGACACCGGCTTCGACCATCACCAATTGCCTTACCAAGTGCGGTTTTTCGGCTGCTACGAGCATCGCCGTATGACCGCCCATCGACTGCCCGACGAGGGTCGCGGGTCCACCGCCGAGTTGCTCGATCAGCGCCACCACGTCGGCGACGTATGCCGCCCGGGTCACGTCCTGCGGCATACGCGTCGAGTGCCCGTGACCGCGTTGCTCCAGTGCAACGATTCGATGGGTGTCACCGAGCGCACGTAGTGTCGCCGACCACTCCTGGGCAGTGCCGGCCAAGCCGTGCAGCAGGATCACCGGGTGATCGCCGGCGCCGGTCTCGGCATACGCCAGCTCGACCAGGCCACGTGCCAGGGTGCGCCAGGCGGCGGAAGCGATCACCAGGCGATTATGTCGGTTCGGCCGACATCGCCGGCCACCGCATCAGACGTCGTGCACCCGATTGACTTTGTCGAACACCTGTTCGATCATGGATGTCATGACCACCACCACCGCGACCCGGGTTGCCGAGTTGCACGAGCTGCTGCAGCGTCACGAGACGTCCCCCGCAGCAGACAGCGTCCCGGTGCTCCCGGCTCTCGCCGAGTTGTTCCCCCGCGGGCTGCGTGCCGGCGGGGTCTACACCCTGCACGGCTCGATGAGTGCGGCTCTCGCCCTGCTCGCCGGCCCCTCGATGGCGGGCTCGTGGTGCGGTGTCGTCGGACTGCCCGACCTGGGCATCGAAGCCGCTGTCGAGTGGGGGGTCTGGCTCGAGCGGCTGGCGCTGGTCCCTCAGGTCTCTCCCGACGACTGGACCTCGGTGATCGCGGCGCTGGTCGAAGTCACCGCGCTGGTCGTCGCCGCGCCCCCGGAGCACGTCTCTCCCGGTGAGGTGTCCCGGCTGCTCGCCCGTCTGCGAGCCAGCGGCAGCACGCTGGTGGTCCTGGGCTCCTGGCCGCGGCCAGCTGCGATGCTCGCCGGCCGGATCATGCGCTGGGACGGCCTGTATGCCGGGCACGGCCACCTCTCCGGCGGCGCCCTGCGCCTCGAGGTGACCGAGCGACACCGCACCCGGCACGTCGACCTCACGATCCCGGTCCGGCCATGAGCCACCAAGGTGGTCGAGTAGCGGTGAGGAACGAGCCGCGTATCGAGACCCTGGAACAGACGCCATGATCAGCTCTTCGCCGGTCCGCGTGATGCTGCTCTGGTGCCCGGGCTGGTCGGTGCTGGCAGCACGGCTCACCCAGGGCATCGCCGCCGACCAGGCGATTGCTCTCACCGACCGCGGCTTCGTCGTCGCCTGCTCCGCCGCTGCGAAACTCGAGGGCGTCACCGTCGGACTGCGCATCCGCCAGGCGCAGCACCGCTGCCCGGAGCTGATCGTGCTGCCGTATGACGTGGTGGCCGAGGCCAGGGCTTTCGAGTCGGTGTTGCACGCCGTCGAGGAGAAGATCCCCGACGTGCACGTCGTGCGTCCGGGCATCGCCGCGGTTCGCGCGCAAGGAGCCGGCCGCTTCTACGGCAGCGAACGCGCCGCCGCGGATGCACTGCTCACGCATCTGCACGACTTCACCGAGCACGAGCTGCGCCTGCCGGTCGACCTGCGCGTCGCCGTCGCGGACGGCCTCTTCGCCGCCGAGCAGGCTGCCTACACCAGCTCCACGGTTGTGCCACTGCACATTGTCCCCGCAGGTGGTTCGGCCGACTTCCTGGCCGGCCTGTCGGTCGCTGTCGCCTGCGACAAGAAGTTGGAAAACTTGTTGCAACGCATGGGGATTCGCAAGCTCGGCGATCTGGCGCAACTACCGCGCGATCAGGTGCACGCCCGATTCGGTGCAGCAGGCCTGCGCGCGCATCAGCTCGCCAGCGGTGAGGATGCGCCGATCCTGACCCCACGCACCGTGCCACCGCAGCTGGGCATGCACGTCACCTTCGATCCGGCCACCGATCGGGTCGAGCAGATCATCGCTCACTGCGAGCCGGCAGCAGGCGAGTTCACGCAACTGCTCACGCGCTCCGCGCTGATCTGCACCGAGATCCGGGTCACCGTGCAACTCGAGCCGGACGCTCTCTTCGAGCGGCTCTGGCGGCACCCCTGGCAGTTCGGCAGCGTCGAGGTTCTGGACCGGATCCGTTGGCAGTTGGAGGATCTCGCGGCCGAGGCGGCAACTGTCGACGACGACTCCCTGGGTGCGTCGGTGCTCTCGGTGCAGGTGCTCCCGGAGTCCGTCGACAACGCCGAGCATCATGCGCAAGGGCTGTGGGGCGATCGTCCCGACGAGAAGGTGGAGCACGCTCTCACCACCCTGCAGCACCGGCTGGGCCATGAGGCCGTCCTCACCAGCACCGTAACCGGAGGTCGCCTGCTGCACGAGCGCCGTGTTCTTCGCCCCTGGGGCGATGCGCTGCCGACAACTCGCGAGCGCCGTCTCGAGCAGCCCTGGCCGGGCACCGTGCCCGGCCCTGCCCCGGCCACTGTTTTCAGCAGCGCGAGTCAGGTGCAGGTCTTCACTGACGCAGGAGAGTCAGTGACGGTCGACGATCGCGGCACGGTCAGCGGGGAACCTGCATGGTTGCGCGTGCCGGACGGAAACCGTCGCATCGCGCAGTGGGCCGGCCCGTGGCCGATCCAACAGCGTTGGTGGCGAAAGCGCGTGCACCTCAACCGTTTTCAGCTGATCGACAACCAGTCCACCGCCTGGTTGGTGCTCGCCGAGGGCAAGACCTGGTTCCTCGAGGCTCGCTATGACTGAAACCCTCGCGGGTCGAGTAGGCGGAGCGCTAGCGGAGCCGTATCGAGACCAAGAGTTCCTGCGGAGTTGCCGTGGGCTGGAGTAACCCCGCCATACCGTGGTCGCAGCTGGAGCAGGCGCTCTCCCACGGCATACGGCCCGAGGAGCGCAGCGTGCGTGGCCAGCCTGCCGACGGCGGTGACGGACCGGTCTTCTCGCGCAAGCGACACCCCTTCCGCCCGGCCGAGCTGGGTGAGTCGGCGGGACCCGTCGTGCCGTATGCCGAACTGCACGCACATTCGCACTACAGCTTCCTCGACGGCGCCGCGGCACCCGAGGACCTGGTCACCGAAGCCGCGCGACAGCGCCTGCACGGCCTGGCCATCACCGACCACGACGGCCTCTACGGCATCGTGCGTTTCGCCGAGGCAGCCGAAAGCTATGGATTGCAAACAATTTTCGGGGCGGAGCTGTCACTGGGCCTGACTGCTCCGCAGAACGGCGTACCCGATCCCGAGGGCAATCACCTGCTGGTGCTCGCGCGCGGGGCGGAGGGTTACCGTCGCCTCGCAAGGGCCGTCACCGAGGGGCAGCTCGCCGAAACCGCTGAGAAGGGCAAGCCGCTCTACGACCTGCCGGCGCTGGCCGAGGAGGCGGCCGGCCACTGGGCGATCCTGACCGGCTGCCGTAAAGGCAGCGTGCCCAGCGCGCTCACTCGACACGGACATGATGCCGCAGTCACCGAACTACGTTCTCTGCAAGACTTTTTCGGCAAGGACAACGTCTTCGTCGAGCTGACCGACCACGGCGACCCGGCAGACAGCACCACCTGCGACCGGCTCGCCGAGGTAGCCCGGTCCGGAGACGCGCTGACCGTCGCTACCAACGCGGTGCACTACGCCGACTCGGACCAATACCCGCTGGCCACAGCGCTTTCCGCCGTCCGCTCACGCCGTAGCCTGGAGGAGCTGGACAGTTGGCTGCCGGTGCACGGCGCGGCATACGTGCGCAGCGGGGCGGAGATGGCGCAGCGCATGCACCGCTTCCCGGGTGCCGTCGAGCGAACGGTCGAGATCGCCGACGATCTCGCGTTCAGCCTGCGGGCAGCGTCGCCGCGGCTGCCGCGCCAGGAGGTACCCGCCGGCCACACCCCGATGAGCTGGTTGCGCGAGCTGACGATGCGCGGCGCTGCGGAACGCTATCCGAAGGACAACCACGCGGCATACGCACGCATCGAACGCGAGCTGAATGTCATTGAGAAGAAAGACTTCCCGGGATATTTCCTGATCGTGCACGAGATCGTGCAGTTCGCCAAAGGCCGCGGCATCCTGTGCCAAGGCCGGGGTTCGGCCGCAGCGTCGGCGGTCTGTTACGTCCTCGGCATCACGGTGATCGACCCCATCTTCTACGAGCTGCCCTTCGAGCGATTCCTGTCCGAGCTGCGCGAGGAAGCACCCGACATCGACGTCGATTTCGACTCCGGCCGACGCGAGGAGGTGATTCAGCACGTCTACCAGACCTACGGGCGCCGCAACGCCGCACAGGTCGCCAACGTCGTCACCTACCGCCCCAAGAACGCCGTGCGCGACATGGCCAAGGCGCTCGGCGCCAGCCAGGGGCAGCAGGACGCCTGGTCCCGGCAGGTCGAACGCTGGGGCGCGGAGATCTCGAGTGCGGACCACGACATACCGGGGCCCGTCATCGAGTTGGCCGAGCAGGTGCTGAGCTATCCACGGCACCTCGGCATCCACTCCGGCGGCATGGTGCTCACCGACCGGCCGGTCAGCGAGGTGTGCCCGATCGAGCGAGCCCGGATGACGGATCGCACTGTCCTGCAATGGGACAAGGACGATTGCGCGTGGATGGGCCTGGTGAAGTTCGACCTGCTCGGCCTCGGAATGCTGGCCGCACTGCAGCACACCTTCGACCTGGTCGAGCGTCATACCGGCGAGCAGTGGCGCATCGAGACGTTGCCGCGCAACGAGCCGGGCGTCTACGACATGTTGTGCCGCGCCGACTCGATCGGTGTCTTCCAGGTCGAGAGTCGCGCACAGATGGGCACCCTCCCCGGCTCAAACCGCGGTCGTTCTACGACCTCGCCGTCGAGATCGGCCTGATCCGCCCGGGTCCGATCCAAGGCGGCGCAGTGCACCCTTACATCCGGCGCCGCACCGGCAAGGAGCCCATCACCTACTCCCACCCGCTGCTCGAGCCGGTGCTCGAACGCACGCTCGGCGTCCCGCTCTTCCAGGAGCAGTTGATGCAGATGGCGATCGCGGTCGGCGATTGCAGCCCGGCCGACGCCGACCTGCTGCGCCGGGCCATGGGGTCCAAGCGTGGTGTCGAGCGCATCGACTCCCTGCGCACCAAGCTGTATGACGGAATGGCCCGCAACGGCATACCGCCGGAGACCGCGCAGGAGATCTACAACAAGATCGAGGCCTTCGCCAATTTCGGTTTCGCGGAGTCGCATGCGCTCAGTTTCGCGGTGCTGGTCTATGCCAGCTCATGGCTCAAATTGCATTATCCCGCAGCCTTTTTGGCAGGTTTGCTGCGTTCCCAGCCGATGGGGTTCTACTCACCGCAGACGCTCACCGGCGATGCGCGGCGGCACGGTGTCGAAGTGCTGTCCCCGCATCTGCTGCGCTCCAGCGTGCACGCCGACCTCGAGCCGGACTCCCCCGACGCAATGGACCTGCGTGGTGGCAGCGACGACTGCATGCGGGACCACACGCAGGAGGAGATCGGCGATTTCGACACCAATGCGCCCGCCGACTGGCAGGAGCACCGCCGCGACTGGCACCACGCAGTTCGTCTCGGGCTGGCCGACATCACCGCCCTCGGCGAGGCTGCCGCCGAGCGCATCGTGCAGACCCGTGACTTGTCCGGGCCGTTCACCGATCTAGCCGACCTCGCACGGCGCGCCGAGTTGGATACCGAGCAAATGGAGGCACTTTCGCTGTCCGGCGCACTGGACTCACTGACTGGATCGCGCCGGGATGCGCTGTGGCGCTCGGCGGAGGCAGCCTCGATCCGTAGCGACCAGTTGCCGGTGAGGTGGTGCGCGCGCTGCTGGCCGGTGAAGAGGTCTCGGACGTGACGGTGCCGGTGACTCTGCGTCTGGGCGACACGACCGGTCCGGTGCCGCGCCCAACGGCTCGGCCTTTCTCGATCGGATGCTGGTCGATCGTGGTGAGTGTCCTCGGGAACCACGGCAAGGAAACACCGTCATACCCGGTGACCGACAGGTCCTCGGGCACGCGCAGGCCGCGGTCCACGGCGCACTGCACGGCGCCGGCGGCGAGCAGGTCGCTCTGCGCGATGATCGCGGTCGGCGGCCGGTGGCTGTCCAGGAGCAGCTTCGCCGCTGCATAACCGGAGTCGAAGTCGGGCTCCTCCGCCTCAACGAGCGTCGCGGCGGTGAAGACGTCCCGCACCCCGAACGCCCTCTCCCGCGTGTCCGGGAAATGGCTCGCCCGGACCTGGGCGATGGTGCGCCGCCCGGTCGTGCCACCCCACTGCAGCGGCATCATCACGTGACCGACCCGGCGGTGCCCCAGGTCGTGCAGCAACTGCGCCAGCTCACGGGACGCAGCCCGCTCGTCCGCGGTCACCTGCACGTCGGCGCCCTCGGGTGCGCCGGTGCCCACGATCGGAACCCCGCGAGCGCCGAATTCCCTTGCCAGCACGTTGTTCTCATCGCCACAAAGCATGAACACGGCGGCGTCCGCGGCAACCCGTGACACCTGCGGTCCGCTGTCGCCATACCCCTCGGCTGTGTCCGGCAGCAGCAACAATCCGCAACCCATCTCACCGACCACCTGGGAGAGACCGTCGAGCACCGACACGACATACGGGTCACGGAACGCGTGCAGGATGCGGCGCTCGACGACGGCCGCGATGACACCACTGCGCCCGTGTCGCAATGACGAGGCCATCGGATCCGGCCCGCCATACCCGAGTTCCGCCGCGGCTGCCCGCACGCGCTCGGCGGTGTCCGTGGCCACCGGCTTGTTGCCGCTGAAGACCAGCGACGCCGTGGACATCGCGACGCCGGCGCGGTGAGCGACGTCACGCAGCGTGACGCGCCCAGCAGGCACGTTTTCGACTTGACCACCCACAGGCATGTGGAGCAGACTATCGAATCGATTCGATCGAATCGATTCGACGGCCCGAAGCGCTCCTCCGAAGGAACTCCATGGTGATGGTGGACAAGCCCAACACCGCTCCCGATTCGCAGTCGGACCCCACCGTGTCCCGCCGCGTCTCGCGGTCGGTCGCGGTCCTGTTCGTGCTGAATGGCGCTGCCTTCGCCTCGTTCGCCGCCCGGCTGCCCGACGTCAAGACACTGCTTCACTTCTCGACCGGCCAGCTCGGCCTTCTCCTTCTCGCCGGTTCGCTCGGCAGTGTGAGCGGGCTGCCCTTGGCCGGCTGGGTGATCGGCCGATTCGGCAGCCGCGCCACCGTGCGCGTCGCCGCACTGGCGGCCACCGCGGGTTACTTGCTCGCTGCCGTTGCCATCACCTCACACCTCGTGTGGCTGACCGTGATCGGCCTGCTCATCGCCGGCTGGGGCATGGGCCCCTGGGACGTCGCGATGAACCTCGAAGGCACCGTCGTCGAGCGTCACCAGAAGCGCTCGATCATGCCTCGCTACCACGCGATGTTCAGTGGCGGCACCGTCGTGGCGGCGCTCGTCGGCGCGGGCCTGACCGCCATACACGTGCCTTTGTGGGTGCACCTGGCCATCGTCATGGCCGTCATCGGCACCGTCGCCATCTGGTGCGCCAAGAACTTCGGGACGTTGTCCGATGGCCGAGAAGTTGCCACCGAGGACGACGCGAAGGCCCGCCCGACATCCACGTTGCGCAGTGCCTGGACCGATCCTCGTGTCCTGCTGATCGGGGTCGTGACACTGATCGCCGCATTCACCGAGGGCACCGCGAACGACTGGCTGTCGCTCGGCTTCGTTGAAGGCCACCATGTGCCGAAATGGGCCGGAATCCTAGCGTTCGCAACCTTTCTCAGCTGTATGACGGCCGGACGTCTCGTCGGCACCATGCTCCTGGACCGTTACGGCCGTGTGCCGGTGTTGCGCGCCTGCTTCTCGCTGGCGATCCTCGGCTGCCTGGTCGTGGTCTTCGGACCGACCGCACTCGCGTATGCCGGAGTCGTCATCTGGGGCCTCGGTGTCTCGTTGGGCTTCCCGGTCGGCATGAGCGCTGCCGCCGACGACCCGCAGCACGCGCACGCCCGCATCTCGGTGATCAGCACCGTCGCCTACACCGCGTTCCTCGCCGGTCCCCCGCTGCTCGGGCTGCTCGGCGAACACGTGGGTGTGTTGCACGCCCTGCTCGCTGTCGGTGCGGCGGCCATGGTCGCACTCGCGCTCGTCCCCGCCGTTCGCGAGCCGGAGATTCCGCAGTCCGAGAAGGCCGTGTCAACACCAATCACCTCCGATCCGGCGCTCTGCCACAGTCCGGCTCATCCCGAGTGAGACGCCTTCTGCTGAGAGCAGAAACCGTTGAGCAGTGGCGGGTGGCGGGGCTAGCGTCGACACATGGGTGACGTGCGGCAGCTCCGGCAGCGTTCGACGGTCGAGCCTCTCTGGCGGGAGGTTCTCGGCACGCAGTTGCGCGCGATCCGACTGCGTCGCCGCGGCACGATCACCACGACCGCGCAGCGGGCCGGGATCTCCGCGCAATACCTCTCCGAGGTCGAGCGCGGCCGCAAGGACCCGTCCTCGGAGATCGTCGCGGCCATCGCCGGCGCGCTGGATTGCACACTCGCCGAAGTCACCGACCTGACCGTTCGCGAGCTGCGCCGCGAGTCCGTCCGATTGGGTCTGGCTTCCGCCCCGGCGAACATGCGCGGCCCGGTCGCGCTGGCCGCCTGACACACCCGGATCAGCTCCGATAGGCCATCACCTCGTCGGCCAGCCCGTAGTCGACGGCGGCCTGCGGCGCGAAGATCCGGTCCCTATCGGTGTCCTTGCGCAACACGTCGAGCGGTTGCCCGGTGTGCTGCGCGAGCACTTCCTCGGCCTCCGCACGCAGCCGAATCACCTCGTCGGCCGCCAGGATGATGTCTGGTATGGCGCCACGGCCGCTCCCGGACGGCTGGTGCAGCAACACCCGCGAGTGCGGCAGGACACTCCGCCGACCCGGAGCGCCGGCCGCCAACAGGATCGCGGCCGTCGAGCACGCCTGCCCGACACAGGTCGTCGCGACCGGTGACCGGACGAACCGCATCGCGTCATACACGGCGAACGTGGCGGTCAGGGATCCGCCGGGCGAGTTGATGTAGAGGTTGATCTCCTGGTCCGGTGCCACTGATTCCAGGTGCAGGATCTGCGCGATCAGCGCGTTCGAAACTCCGTCATCGATCTCGGTGCCGAGGTAGACGATCCGCTCGGAGAGTAGATGGCTGTATACGTCCATGACGCGGTCGCCGCGCGGAGACGACGCAATCACATTCGGAATCGTGTAACTACTCATGACGCCTCCCTCCTTCGTCGGGTGCCATCATTCGACTGCGCCATTGGTCGTTCGCTGCGCTCACTCATGACGCCTCCCTCCTTCGTCGGGTGCCGTCATTCGACTGCGCCATTGGTCGTTCGCTGCGCTCACTCATGATCATCAAACTCCAAGTCCCACAGGGTTTTTGCCCGGCTTGATGCGGCTGAGGTCGTCGATGACCTGGTCGATGAGTCCATAGGCAACGGCTTGCTCCGCCGTGTACCAGCGGTCCCGCAGCGAATCCTCGAACACGCGCGGCACCGGTTGGCCGGTGAGTTCGGCGGTGATGCCGAGCACGGTGTCCCGTGTCTGGCGCAGATCGTCGGCCTGCAACTCGATGTCGACCGCGGTGCCACCGAAGCCGGCGCTGCCCTGATGCATGAGGACCTTGGAGTGCGGCAACGCGTAGCGCTTGCCCTTCTCTCCCGCTGTCAGCAGGAATTGCCCTGCGCTGCAAGCCAATCCGAGCGCCAGCGTCGACACGTCGTTCGGGATCGCACGCATCACATCCATGATCGCGAGCATTGCCGGCACCGAACCGCCGGGCGAGTTGATCCAGAAGCTGATGTCGGCGCGCGGGTCGGCTGCCGACAACAGGTAGAGCTGAGACATGAGCCGGGTGCCGATCTCGTCGTCCAGCTCGGTGTCGAGCACGATGATGCGCTCGTCGAGGAGATGTTCGGCGATCTGCCGGCTGAGTGGGTGTGGTGGTCTGCGCTGTTCTTCGGACATGCTGCAAGGATCAGCGAAAAACACTGTGAACAGCTAGCTTTCGCTGCTGTCAGCAGAGAGAGCGACCAACTGGCCCGGCGCGAGGATGCGTTCCTTACGATCGTTGGTATGACGAGAGCGACCGACCAGGCACGCGCCGACCTCGCTCCCGAGGGGCACCTCACCGCAGCGATCAACCTCGGCAACCCGGTCCTTGCGCAGGGCGATCCGCAACAACCGGGCGGGATCACCGTCGACATCGCACACGAGATCGCGACCCGGCTGGGCACCGACCTGCGCTTCGTCTGCTTCGACGCGGCGCGCAAGTCCTTCGACGCGCTCGTCTCCGGACCGGCGACGATCGCGTTCCTCGCCGTCGAGCCGGCCCGCGCCCGCGAGGTCACGTTCACCGAGCCCTACGTCCTCATCGACGGCGTGTATGCCGTGCCCGACGCCTCACCCCACCGGGCACCGGCCGATGTCGACGCCGGCGGTGTCCGGATCGGCGTCAAGGAGGGCTCGGCATACGACCTCTTCCTGACCCGCACCCTCGAGCACGCCACCATCGTTCGCGGCGTGGACGGAACCACCGTTTTCGCCGAGCAGAGCCTCGACGTCGCGGCTGGGATCCGTGAGCCGGTCACTGCATACGTCGACGCCAACCCCGGCCTACGCATCCTCGACGAACCGTTCATGCAGATCCGGCAGGCGCTGGCCACCAAGCCGAGCACTCACCCGGCCACCACGACCTGGCTCGACGGCCTGCTCGATGAACTCCTCGCCGGCGGCTTCGTCGCGGAGGCGCTGCGCCGCTCCGGGCAATCCGAGACGCTCGCCGCAGGCCGCGTGCGGTGACGGCGTCCCGGAATCGGGCATAAGGTGTCGTGGATGTCGTATCCGACGAGCGCCGAGCCGCCATTCGCAACCGGTCTCTACTGGCGAAAGAGCCTGCTCAACGCCCGCAAATGTATCCCGGTGATACTCGTGCTCGCCGACGGACTGCTGACGATGTCCGACAAGAGCAGTCGCGTCTTCTCGATCCCCGCATCGCAGATCAGCCTGCGCAGGAGCCGGTGGGGCACCTTGCTAATCACCTGCGGCAGCACGACATACGCGCTTGTCGGTCGGGGCGGCGACATCTCGCCGCAGTTCACCGACGAACAGATTGCACACCTCGACAAGCTTGGTGCGCCGACTCCCCCGAAGCCCATGAGACCCTCGCGCGCCGGCTCGGGTCAGGCGATGCTCTTCAACACCGAGCCGCTGGCGGCCAGACTCCGGCAAGCCGGCGCCACGGTCAGCTGACCAGCGCCACTGCCACAACCACCACCCCGGGGTGAAAGGCTGGAGCCATGGCCAACCGACTCGCTGACTCCCTCAGCCCCTACCTCCGCCAGCACGCCGACAACCCGGTCGACTGGCGCGAGTGGAGTCCCGAAGCGCTGCAGGAGGCTGCCGACAACAACCGACCGATCCTGCTGTCCGTCGGGTATGCCGCCTGCCACTGGTGCCACGTCATGGCGCACGAGTCGTTCGAGAACCTCGAGGTTGCGGCTGCGATCAATCAGTCCTTCGTCGCGATCAAGGTGGACCGCGAAGAACGTCCGGACATCGACGCCGCCTACATGACCGCCACGACTGCAATGACGGGAAGTGGCGGATGGCCGATGACCTGCCTGCTCACCCCGGATGGCAAGCCCTTCTTCTCCGGCACCTATCTGCCGAAACCACAGTTCCTGCAACTGCTTTCGGCGGCCAAGCATGCCTGGGAGACCCAGCCGGACGAGGTCAGGGCTTCCGGGCAGAACGTCGCGACCCAACTGGCAGCGGCGGCGACCCGCGGCGCGTCCACCGCGCTCACTGCGGAGGTCACCGCCAACGCCGTCACCACCCTCCGCCAGTCGTATGACGCCAGGTATGGCGGCTTCGGCGGCGCGCCGAAGTTCCCGCCGTCCATGGTGCTGGAGTTTCTGTTGCGCCACCACTCGCGCACCGGTGACAGCGATGCCTTGGCCATGGTCGAGCACAGCTGCGAGGCAATGGCTCGTGGCGGCATCTACGACCAGCTTGCCGGTGGCTTCGCACGCTACAGCGTCGACGCGACCTGGACGGTGCCGCACTTCGAGAAGATGCTCTACGACAACGCGCAATTGTTGCGTGTCTACGCGCACCTGTGGCGCGCCACTCAAAGCCCGCTTGTCGCCCGAATTGCCTCCGAGACAGCGCAATTCATCATCCGCGACCTCGGGACGGCCGACGGCGGCTTCGCCAGCGCGCTCGACGCCGACACCGAGGGGATCGAGGGCACGACATACGTCTGGTCACCCAGCGACCTGCGGGCGACGCTCGGCGACGAGGACGGCCGGTGGGCCGCCGAGCTGCTCGGCGTGACCGAGGAGGAACTTTCGAGCACGGCACCTCGACCCTCCAGCTGCTGCGCGACCCGGACGACCAGTCGCGGTGGGAATTGATCCGGACCAAGCTCATGGACCGTCGCTCCCGACGGCCCCAACCGGATCGCGACGAGAAGGTCGTGACGTCCTGGAACGGTCTGGCGATCAGCGCACTCGCCGAGGCCGCAATGATCCTGCAGGAATCCGAATGGCTCGATGCCGCAATGGCTTCCGCGGAGTTCGCGCTCGATCGCCACCTCGTTGACGGCAGGCTGCGGCGCACCTCGCTGGGCGGCCGGGTCAGTGGCGCCCCCGGCGTCGCCGACGATTACGGCAACTTCGCGGAGGCGCTGCTCGTCCTGCACCAGGCGACCGGTGAACAGCGCTACCTCGCCGCCGGCGAGCAACTGCTCGCGACCGCGCAGCAGATCTTCACTGGTCCGTCCGGCGGCTTCCACGATGCCGCTTCCGACGGAGAGAAGCTGTTCTTCACCCCGCGTGGTGCCGGTGACAACGCCGAGCCTTCTGGGACCTCGAGCCTCGCCGGCGCATTGCTCACCCTCAGCGCGCTGACTGGCGATCCGGCAGCCCGCGACCGCGCAGCGGCGGCACTTGCGTCCATGGGCGAAATCGCCACGCAGGCACCACGATTCGCCGGTTGGGGCCTCGCCGTGGCCGAAGCGGTCCTGGCCGGTCCGGTGCAGGTGGCGGTCATCGGACAGGACCGCGCGTCACGCGGTCTCACGCGCACTGCGTGGGCCGCACCCACCTCGGGCGCCGTGATCGTCCACGGTGCGCCGGATGCCCCGACCTCACCCCTGCTGGCCGATCGCCCCCTGGTCGGCGGCCGCTCAGCGGCCTACGTGTGTCACGGCTTCGTCTGCCAGGCGCCGGTCACCGATCGCGACGAGCTCATCGACCAGTTGCGTGGACGCTGAGCAAGCGGGCACCGTTGTCCCACAGGACCTTTCGCATCCAGTCATCACCGAGATCCAGCCTCGCCAAGGCCTCGAGCTGGTGCGCATACGGGTAAGGAATGTTCGGGAAGTCCGAGCCGAGCACGACCCGATCCCCCAGCCCAGCGAGTCGTGCGACATACCCGTCGGGCAACGGCGCGAACCGATCAGTGAAGTCCGTGGCGACCATCGTGGTGTCCAGCTGCACGTTGTCGTAACGCTCCACCAGATCGGCGAACTCGTGATATTCCGGCATCCCCGCGTGCGCGATCACCAGCGTCAATCGAGGGTGCTTCGCCAGGACACGGGCGATACGCTCCGAACCGGTGAATTCCCCTGGCAACGGCGCAGATCCAGCATGTATGACGACAGGCGCACCAGCATCCGCCAATACCTCCCATGCCCCGTCCAGCTGCTCGCCGTCCGGCGCGTAACCACCGACCTGCACGTGCATCTTGAAAAGTTGCGCACCCAAGGCCAGCGCCTCACCGACATACGCTGCGGCATCCGGCTCCGGATAGAGCGTCCCGCAGTGCACGGCGTCCGGCACACGCCTGGCGAAGTCCGCGTTCCAGTCGTTGAGCCACCGTGCCATGCCGGGTTTGTGCGGGTAGGTCAGCGCCGGGATGGCGCGCACCCCGAAGCCACGCAACACAGCCAGCCGGGTGGCTTCGTCAAACCGGTAGGTGATCGGCCACGGAGCGCCGTAGTTCTGGTCGGCGGCGTCGAAGTAAGCCCACACCTTCTGCAGCATCGGCTCCGGCAGGAAGTGCACATGTATGTCGGCAAGCCCCGGAATCCCCAATGACCGCAGGTAATCCGGGATGTCACCGTCGGTCGCGGGCCCGGGGGTCGTCACGTCGACGCCTGTCGAGGAGTCCTCATGCCGCAAGCCTAACGAAACACCACTGGCGCCCCTGGAGTTGAATGTCCCCATGAGGCTTATCCTGCGCTGGCAAGAGCGTCAGCAAGCTGCCGCCATGCCAACGCAGCCCAAGCTCACTGTGCTTGTTCAGAATGGACTTCTATGACACACGACCGCGAGGTACTCACCTGGGACCTGTTCGGCACCGCGAGCCGCGAGCTGGCGCAGACCATCCACGACAGCGGCTACCGGCCCGACCTGATCATCTCCATCGCCCGCGGCGGGCTGATCCCGGCCGGCGCCATCAGCTACGCGCTCGGCATGAAGAACGTGCACGTGCTCAACGTCGAGTTCTACACCGGCGTCGACGAACGGCTGCCGATGCCGGTGATGCTTCCGCCGGTGCCGCAACCGGTCGACCTGTCGGGCGCGACGGTGCTGATCATCGACGACGTCGCCGACACCGGTGGCACCCTCGACCTGGTCCGCAAGTTCTGCGAGGGTCACGTCAAGGAGACGCGGTCCGCCGTCATCTACGAGAAGTCACGCTCCGTCGTGAAGTGCGAATACGTCTGGAAACGCACCGCTCAGTGGATCGACTTCCCGTGGTCGAGCCAGCCGGAGATCAGCTGACGCGTCACGCCTGCGGTCGCACGAAGGGGAATGCAAGGGTCGCCTTGATGCTCTGCCCGGTCAGCATCATGACCACCCGGTCGACGCCCAGCCCAAGTCCACCGGTCGGAGGCATTGCCAGCTCCAGCCCGGCGAGGAACGCCTCGTCGAGCTGCATGGCCTCGACGTCACCGCCTGCCGCCGCAAGCGACTGCTGCGTGAACCGCTGGCGCTGATCGACAGGGTCGGTCAATTCGCTGTATGCCGTGCCCAATTCGGCACCGAACGCCACGAGGTCCCATTGCTCGGTCAGCCGGTCGTCGCTGCGATGCCGACGCGCGAGGGGGACACCTCGACCGGGAAGTCGCAGTAGAACGTCGGGAACGTCGTCTGCTTCTCGACGAGTGCTTCGTACAACTCCATGACCAGCTTGCCGGCCGACTGATCCGAGCGAACCGGCACACCGTGGTCCCGGCATACCTGCGCCACCTCGTCGCGACCCGAAGCAGAGGTGAGGCGCGTCCCGGCTGCCGTCGACACCGCATCGTGCACGGTGATCACCGGCCAGGGCTGCGTCAGGTCGATGTCGTCATACCCACCGGATCCGTTGGGTCGCAACGCAATCGGCTTCCCGTGCACCGCGGTGGCGACATTCAGCAGCACCTCACGGGTGAGCTCGCGCATCATCGTGTAGTCGCCGTAGGCGGCATACGCCTCCAGCGAAGTGAACTCCGGGTTGTGGGTCGCGTCGGCGCCCTCGTTGCGGAAGTTGCGACCGATCTCGAAGATCCGTTGCATACCACCGACAGCAAGTCGCTTCAGGTAGAGCTCGGGGGCGATCCGCAGGAAGAGCTCCATGTTGTAGGCGTTGATGTGTGTCGCGAACGGCCGCGCGGCCGCGCCACCGTGCACCGGCTGCAACATCGGCGTCTCGACCTCCAGGAACCCTTGGTCCTGAAAGGTCTCCCGCATCGCCCGCACGGCGGCGGACCGCTGCACCAGCAACTCACGCGCGTGTTGATCCAGAATGAGCTCGAGCGACCGGTTGCGTGCCCGAGTGTCCTCACGCTGGAGGACGCCGATCCCCGGCACAGGCCGCAAGCACTTGGCCGCCATTTCCCACGAGTGCATCAGCACCGACAGCTCGCCGGTGCGTGAGGTCGCGACCGGACCGGTCACGCTGACCAGATCGCCGAGGTCGACGGCACGGCGCCAGAGGCACCGTGCACTGTCCGGCGAGTCGGCTGCGGTCACCATCACCTGCAGCATCTCGCGCTCGTCCTGTATGACGGCGAAGGACACCCCGCCGAGATCCCGCAATGCGCGGACCCGCCCGGCGACGGAGACGACGTGGTCGGTGACTTGGCCCGCGGGCAGGTCGGCGTACCGCTGCGCAATGGCCAGTGCCCGCTCGGTCCGCGGCACAGCCGCCGGGTAGGCGTCGACGCCGACTTCGTCGAGCACTTCCAGCTTGTCGCGCCGAACCCGCTGCTGCTCGGACAGGCGGACTGCGGGAGGACCGGTCAGCAGGAGCGCATTCTCTTGGTCCTGGACCCGATCGACGAACCAGGGCTCGGGTCGAGGCGGCTGGACGTCGGACGGACGTGGTCCGGTCAGCACACGGGGGCCTATCACCGGCACGAAGCCCTCGGCGATACCCATCGCCAGCCCGGCGCGTGGCACCGTCAGTGCGGGGTCGTAGCAGAGCAGCCGCGGCACCCAGGTCGGCTTGTACTTGTCGTTGGACCGGTAGAGCGTCTCGAGTTGGAAGAAACGCGACGCGAACGAAAGCGCCGCGTCGTTCAACCTGGTGATCGGCCCGGCGCCAACCTGGTCGGCGCTGCTGAACACCTCCCGGAACACCGCGAAGTTCAGCGACAGTCGTCGTATGCCGTGCTCGGGCGCCGCCTCGATCAGCTCCGAGACGAGATATTCGTTGAGGCCGTTCTCGGCATCCCGATCGCGGCGCATCAGATCCAGCGAAGCGCCACGCACGCCCCAAGGGACGAAGGACAGGAAGCCACGGATGGTGCCCTGCGCATCGTGCGCGGTGATGATGACGCACCGTCCGTCGGCCGGATCGCCCAGCCGATTGAGCGCCATCGAGAAGCCGCGCTCGGTCTCCTCGCCGCGCCACTCTTCGGCCAGTCCCTCGATCACGTGCAACTCTTCGGTTGACAACTCGGCGTGCCGGCGCACCCGCGTGGTGTAGCCGGCCCGCCGCAACCGCGTGACAGCCTGGCGGACCGGTCGCATCGACCGGCCACGCAGCGAGAACGTCTCGACATCGATGATCGCCTCGTCGCCGAGTGCGAACGCCTTCAGTCCTGCTTCGACATACTCGTGCGAACCGTGCTCGGAGCTGGACAGCACCGCCGGATAGAGACCGAGCTCACGGCACTGCTCGAGCCACGCTTGTATGGCGGGCTGCCACGACGTCGCTCGTCCGATCGGGTCTGCGCTCGCGACGCTGACGCTTCCTTCGTTCCGGTAGGTCACTGCCGCCTGCCCGTCCGCGGAGAAGACGACGCTCTTGTCCCGTCGGGTCGCGAAGTAGCCGAGCGAGTCGTTCTCGCCGTGCAGCAACAGCAGCCGGCGTATGGCGAGCTCCTCGTCCGCGGTCTGGAATTGTCGCCCCCGTCCCGATCGCATGAAGACCAAGCTGGCCAACAACAGCGCGATCGTCGACATGATCCCGGCGAGACCATAGACCCAGGTATGGCCGACATGCCCGTGCAACCCGGGCGTGGTCTCGTCGGAAGTCAGGCCGAAGGTCGAGCGCACCGCGAACCGGGTGATCTCCCGGGTGCCGTGCAGCGTGTTGTCAGCGGTCATAGATATGGCGAGCGTGACCAGGAAGGAAAGGATCAGACCGACCACCAACACTGCCGCCGCCGCGACCCGGCTTCCGGGAGCGAGGCGCGCCGGGAACCCACGGCGGCTTGCAGCGACAACAATGAGCACGGCCAGGCCCACGACGAACGAGATCACGGTGATGGGAACGCTCGTCACGAACGAGTGATAGTCACGGTCGAAACCGGACAGCCGCGAGTCCTGCAGCCAGTCCTGTCGAAACACCGACCCCAGCAGCAGCACGAAGCTGCTGAGCACGCTCAGAAACATCAGGGCGACAACGATGGTGTGCCCGAAACGCAGCCGCCGGCGCACGGCGCCGGCCAGCACGAACAGCAGGCAGACGATGAACAGGCTCGGCTCCGCGGGGACGTTCACCAGGCCGAGAACGTCCTCGATGATCGAGACAACGATATTGCCGTGCAGGGCGACACTCAGCAGCGAGACGACCGCGGCGAACATGAAGGTTCGGCCGATCCAGCGTGCGACGTGTTCGCGCCACGGGAGGTGTGCCCGCTGCCGCACGGATGGTCCGCCATAGGGGTTGAAGGAGCCTCTCAGCACTTTCGGCACCCGAGCCACGCTGCCGATCACTCATGCTCCTTCCACATCGCACGACTTTCCAACGTCGGGCCGATCCTACAGTCGAGAAGCTGAGAATCCGGTGGGCTGCTCAGTCGGCTCTCAGTCAACTGCAGGAACAAAAATGTGGCCCCGCCTGAATCAGGCGGGGCCACATTGAATGATTGTTCGGCGGTGTCCTACTCTCCCACACCCTACCGAGTGCAGTACCATCGGCGCTGAAGGGCTTAGCTTCCGGGTTCGGGATGTTACCGGGCGTTTCCCACTTCGCTATAACCGCCGTAACCCTGTGAAACAAGGTCACACATATTCACTTCACAAACCCACCCGCAGGTGGGGGTTGTGCCGCACTGTGTGGGTGTTGTTTCAGAATCGTATAGTGGACGCGTACCCTTGCGGGTTCTAAGAAAAAGTTGAGGTAAGTTATCGGCTTATTAGTACCGGTCAGCTCCACACATTACTGTGCTTCCACATCCGGCCTATCAACCCAGTAGTCTAGCTGGGAGCCTCACCAGGGTTGACCCCTGTTGGAAACCTCATCTTGAAGCGTGCTTCCCGCTTAGATGCTTTCAGCGGTTATCACTTCCGAACGTAGCTAATCAGCGGTGCACTTGGCAGTACAACTGACACACCAGTGGTTCGTCCATCCCGGTCCTCTCGTACTAGGGACAGGTCTTCTCAAGTTTCCTACGCGCGCAGCGGATAGGGACCGAACTGTCTCACGACGTTCTAAACCCAGCTCGCGTACCGCTTTAATGGGCGAACAGCCCAACCCTTGGGACCTACTCCAGCCCCAGGATGCGACGAGCCGACATCGAGGTGCCAAACCATGCCGTCGATATGAGCTCTTGGGCAAGATCAGCCTGTTATCCCCGGGGTACCTTTTATCCGTTGAGCGACGGCGCTTCCACAAGCCACCGTCGGGTCACTAGTCCCGACTTTCGTCTCTGCTCGACATGTCTGTCTCACAGTCAAGCTCCCTTGTGCACTTACACTCAAAACCTGATTACCAACCAGGCTGAGGGAACCTTTGGGCGCCTCCGTTACCCTTTGGGAGGCAACCGCCCCAGTTAAACTACCCACCAGGCACTGTCCCTGAACCAGATCATGGTCCGAAGTTAGGAGCCCAGAACGACCAGAGTGGTATTTCAACAATGACTCCACACACGCTGGCGCGTGCGCTTCACAGTCTCCCACCTATCCTACACAAGCCGCACCGAACACCAATACCAAGCTGTAGTAAAGGTCCCGGGGTCTTTCCGTCCTGCTGCGCGTAACGAGCATCTTTACTCGTAATGCAATTTCGCCGAGTTCATGGTTGAGACAGTGGAGAAGTCGTTACGCCATTCGTGCAGGTCGGAACTTACCCGACAAGGAATTTCGCTACCTTAGGATGGTTATAGTTACCACCGCCGTTTACTGGCGCTTAAGTTCTCAGCTTCACCCACAAGTGGATTAACCGGTCCCCTTAACGTTCCAGCACCGGGCAGGCGTCAGTCCGTATACATCGAATTACTTCTTCGCACGGACCTGTGTTTTTAGTAAACAGTCGCTTCTCCCTGGTCTCTGCGGCCCCCACCCCTAACCCGTAAAGAGTCTCAGGGCAGTGGGCCCCCTTCTCCCGAAGTTACGGGGGCATTTTGCCGAATTCCTTAACCATGATTCACTCGATCGCCTTGGTATTCTCTACCTAACCACCTGAGTCGGTTTGGGGTACGGGCGGCTCGAACCTCGCTAGAAGTTTTTCTTGGCAGCATAGGATCACCCTACTTCCCACATTACGTGGTCACCATCACGCCTCAGCCTCATGACCAGCGGATTTACCTACCAGTCGGCTCGCACGCTTGGACGGGGACAACCATCGCCCCGCGGAGGCTACCTTCCTGCGTCACTCCATCGCTTATCTACTACAAGATAGGGTCCCACGCTCCCCACACACGCCATCAACCCGAAGGCTGACAGTCACGGTGGTTCGGGTGGTTAGCATCCCCTGATTCAATATGGGCGGTCCTTCGCCGGTTCCGGAATATCAACCGGATGTCCATCGACTACGCCTGTCGGCCTCGCCTTAGGTCCCGACTTACCCAGGGCAGATTAGCTTGACCCTGGAACCCTTGGTTATTCGGCGGACGGGTTTCTCGCCCGTCATTCGCTACTCATGCCTGCATTCTCACTCGTGTCACCTCCACGACTGGCTCACGCCGCCGCTTCGCTGGTGACACGACGCTCCCCTACCCAACCACACCCCTGAACAACAACCCGAAGGCTCTTGCTAGGGTATTGTGCGATTGCCACAGCTTCGGTGGTGTGCTTGAGCCCCGCTACATTGTCGGCGCGGAATCACTTGACCAGTGAGCTATTACGCACTCTTTAAAGGGTGGCTGCTTCTAAGCCAACCTCCTGGTTGTCACAGCAACTCCACATCCTTTTCCACTTAGCACACGCTTAGGGACCTTAGCTGGTGATCTGGGCTGTTTCCCTCTCGACTACGAAGCTTATCCCCCGCAGTCTCACTGCCACGCTTCACTTACCGGCATTCGGAGTTTGGCTGACGTCAGTAACCTGGTGAGGCCCATCAGCCATCCAGTAGCTCTACCTCCGGCAAGAAACACGCAACGCTGCACCTAAATGCATTTCGGGGAGAACCAGCTATCACGGAGTTTGATTGGCCTTTCACCCCTACCCACAGCTCATCCCCTCAGTTTTCAACCTAAGTGGGTTCGGTCCTCCACGACGTCTTACCGTCGCTTCAACCTGGCCATGGGTAGATCACTCCGCTTCGGGTCTAGACCCAGCGACTCTGACGCCCTATTCGGACTCGCTTTCGCTACGGCTTCCCCACACGGGTTAACCTCGCCACTGAGCACTAACTCGCAGGCTCATTCTTCAAAAGGCACGCCATCACCAGCCCACAGGCCAGCTCTGACGGATTGTAAGCGCATGGTTTCAGGTACTATTTCACTCCCCTCCCGGGGTACTTTTCACCTTTCCCTCACGGTACTAGTCCGCTATCGGTCATCAGGGAATATTTAGGCTTACCAGGTGGTCCTGGCAGATTCACACGAGATTTCTCGAGCCCCGTGCTACTTGGGTGTTCCATCAAACGCCGTGTTACGCATTTCGCCTACGGGACTCCCACCCTCTACGGTTCAGCACTCACCACTGATTCGACTACACGCACACCATCACGCCACCGCACTGTCAGACACGGTACGACAAAATCCCACAACCCCATGACTGCAACCCCTGACAGGTATCACACAACCATGGTTTAGCCTGATCCGCTTTCGCTCGCCACTACTCACGGAATCACTTTTGTTTTCTCTTCCTGTGGGTACTGAGATGTTTCACTTCCCCACGTTCCCTCCACGTACCCTATGTATTCAGATACGGGTCACACCACATAACTGGTGCGGGGTTCCCCCATTCGGAAACCCTCGGATCACAGCCCGTTTATCGGCTCCCCGAGGCTTATCGCAGATTACTACGTCCTTCATCGGTTCCTGATGCCAAGGCATCCACCATGCGCCCTTAAAAACTTACACAAAAACCAGTAAAATTCTTAAAAACTACAAAGATGCTCGCGTCCACTATACAATTCTCAAACAACACACCAACACCACCACCACAAACCACACACGGGCCTGCAATGACGGGCAGCACCAAGAAAACCAACCCACCTTCCCCACCACCAACACGATCACTCGATCGACGGCGGAAAAAGAGTCGTTTCCTCAGGACCCAACAACGTGTCGACACCCCACACACCCACGCTCAACCAACATTTCCACAACACCACCCCAAAAAGAGGCACTGCTCGTACTCCGCCGGCCCAACACACATGTGCCAAGCATTATGATTGATGATTCCACCCATGAGCCACCCCACCACACAGTCGGTGATGAAGAGTGTTAATGCTCCTTAGAAAGGAGGTGATCCAGCCGCACCTTCCGGTACGGCTACCTTGTTACGACTTAGTCCCAATCGCCAATCCCACCTTCGACGGCTCCCCCACAAGGGTTGGGCCACCGGCTTCGGGTGTTACCGACTTTCGTGACTTGACGGGCGGTGTGTACAAGGCCCGGGAACGTATTCACCGCAGCGTTGCTGATCTGCGATTACTAGCGACTCCAACTTCATGGGGTCGAGTTGCAGACCCCAATCCGAACTGAGACCAGTTTTAAGGGATTCGCTCCACCTCACGGTATCGCAACCCTCTGTACCAGCCATTGTAGCATGCGTGAAGCCCAAGACATAAGGGGCATGATGATTTGACGTCATCCCCACCTTCCTCCGAGTTGACCCCGGCAGTCTCCCATGAGTCCCCACCATTACGTGCTGGCAACATGGAACGAGGGTTGCGCTCGTTGCGGGACTTAACCCAACATCTCACGACACGAGCTGACGACAACCATGCACCACCTGTACACCAGCCCGAAGGCTGCACCATCTCTGGCACATTCCGGTGTATGTCAAGCCTTGGTAAGGTTCTTCGCGTTGCATCGAATTAATCCGCATGCTCCGCCGCTTGTGCGGGCCCCCGTCAATTCCTTTGAGTTTTAGCCTTGCGGCCGTACTCCCCAGGCGGGGAACTTAATGCGTTAGCTACGGCACGGACCTCGTGGAATGAGGCCCACACCTAGTTCCCAACGTTTACGGCATGGACTACCAGGGTATCTAATCCTGTTTGCTCCCCATGCTTTCGCTTCTCAGCGTCAGTAGTGGCCCAGAGACCTGCCTTCGCCATCGGTGTTCCTCCTGATATCTGCGCATTTCACCGCTACACCAGGAATTCCAGTCTCCCCTACCACACTCTAGTCTGCCCGTACCCACCGCAGACCCAGGGTTAAGCCCTGGGCTTTCACGGCAGACGCGACAAACCGCCTACAAGCTCTTTACGCCCAATAATTCCGGACAACGCTCGCACCCTACGTATTACCGCGGCTGCTGGCACGTAGTTAGCCGGTGCTTCTTCTGCAGGTACCGTCACAAAAGCTTCGTCCCTGCTGAAAGGAGTTTACGACCCGAAAGCCTTCATCCCCCACGCGGCGTCGCTGCATCAGGCTTCCGCCCATTGTGCAATATTCCCCACTGCTGCCTCCCGTAGGAGTCTGGGCCGTGTCTCAGTCCCAGTGTGGCCGGTCACCCTCTCAGGCCGGCTACCCGTCAAAGCCATGGTAGGCCACTACCCCACCATCAAGCTGATAGGCCGCGAGTCCATCTTCCACCACAAAAGCTTTCCACACACCACCATGCGACAATATGTGTATACCCGGTATTAGACCCCGTTTCCAAGGCTTATCCCAAAGTGAAAGGCAGGTTACTCACGTGTTACTCACCCGTTCGCCACTAATCCACCCCAGCAAGCTGGAGCATCATCGTTCGACTTGCATGTGTTAAGCACGCCGCCAGCGTTCGTCCTGAGCCAGGATCAAACTCTCCAAAAAAGAATCCAAAACTGGCAAAAATCGATCAAGAGCAAAAAATGCTACAAAAACGATCAAACCAACAAACAATTGGCATCAATCATTCGACACGCTGTTGAGTTCTCAAAAAACGACCAGGCACCTGTCTCCGTGCGGCTTGCACCACACATCAACAAGAACTGTGCTTTCTTGGTTGTGCCCACTCGGCTCTTGGGCGGCAAGTCGGTGATCTTGGAAGATCTCGACTCTCGCGCACTTGGCTCCGAGCGACGTTGTCAGCCTAGCAGACTGTCTGAGCGGCTTCAAAATCCGATCAGCCAGTCTTCCGTGGGCACTCCCGAAGGGCTTTCGCTCTTCGTTCGCCGCCCCGTTGGGCTGACAAGAAGAACAGTAGACCACCGATGCGTGAACTACCAAATCGGGGCCATTCCGCGGTTTTTCGCCCCTCGAAGTGCTCCCCGCTGCGCCCCTGGCGAGACCTCGCGGGTCCCCGCGTCGTGCGACAGCGCGGAGACCCTTCCCGAGTCCGACTCAGTCCACCAAGAGGCTCAGCAGGTCGGCGCGGGTCAGGACGCCGACGGGCTTGCCGTCCTGGACCACCATCAGCGCATCGTGCTTGTTCAGCAGCTCCCGGGCGCCGGTCACGCGTTCATTGGCGCCGATCATCGGCAACGCGGCCTCCATGTGGCGTTCGACCGGGTCCGCGAGATGCGCGTGACCGGCATACAGGGCGTCGAGCAACTCACGCTCGCTGACCGACCCGGCGACCTCGCCGGCCATCACCGGGGGTTCGGCATTGACCACGGGCATCTGAGATACGTCGTACTCGCGCAGGATCTGGATCGCATCGCGAATCGTCTCGTTCGGGTGTGTGTGGACCAGTGCAGGCATGGAGCCTTCCTTCGCGGCCAGCACACTGCCGACTGTCTGCTCCTCCGCCTGCCCGGGCAGGAAGCCATAACTGCCCATCCACGTGTCGTCGAAGATCTTCGACAGATAGCCGCGACCGGAGTCCGGCAAGAGCACCACGACCGTCGCCTCGGCAGGCAACGTCGCCGCGTGACGAAGGGCGGCCACGACCGCCATACCGCAGGAGCCGCCGACGAGCAGGCCCTCCTCGCGAGCAAGCCGGCGGGTCATCGCGAACGATTCGGCGTCGGTCACCGCGATCACATCGTCGACCACCGCCGGGTCGTAGGCGCGCGGCCACATGTCCTCGCCGACTCCCTCGACCAGATACGGGCGCCCGCTGCCTCCGGAGTAGACCGAGCCCTCCGGGTCGGCGCCGATGATCTTGACGCGCCCTCCGGCCCGGTCCGCGGATATCTCCCGCAGGAAGCGACCGGTGCCGGTGATGGTGCCGCCGGTGCCGATGCCCGCGACGAACGACGTGAGCTCACCGTCGGTGTCCGCCCAGATCTCCGGGCCGGTCGAGTGATAGTGCGAATTGGGACCTTCGGGGTTGGAGTACTGGTCCGGCTTCCAGCCACCGGGGGTCTCGGCGGCCAGCCGATCCGAAACGCTGTAGTAGGAGTCCGGGTGCTCCGGCGGGACGGACGTCGGGGTGACGATGACCTGCGCGCCATACGCCTTGAGGACGTTGCGCTTGTCCTCGCTGACTTTGTCGGGGCACACGAAGATGCACTTGTAGCCCTTGCGCTGACCGACCAGCGCGAGGCCGACGCCGGTGTTGCCGGAGGTGGGCTCGACGATCGTGCCGCCCGGCTGCAGCGCCCCGGACGCTTCCGCGGCCTCGATCATCCGCAGCGCGATCCGGTCCTTGACGGACCCGCCGGGGTTGACGTATTCGACCTTGGCCAGGACGGTGCACTGGATCCCCTCAGTGACTTTCGACAACCGCACGAGCGGAGTGCCACCGACCAGATCGACTATGTGCTCAGCAAACTTCATGCACTGATCGTCTCAGATGCCGGATACCCGTGGTGCGGTGTCACGGCGACTCACCCAGGCGGCGGCGGTTTGCCCCGGAATGAGAACATTGTCCCGACCGTGAATGATCAAGACGGGCGCACGGCCAACGGCGGCGGAGGGCGGGTGAACCAGCGATGAGTCGGGCATCAATGGCTCGCAAGGCGGCGACATATGCCGCAGGGACCGCCGGTGTCAGCGCAGCCGGTTTCCTCAGCGGCTGGGGCGTGCTCAAGGGTGAGGCCGCGATCGCGCGACGGGTCGTGGGCCAGCCGTTCGACGGAGCACCCGACGACAATGGTGTGTATGGCGCCGGGCCCGGCGATCCGATCCAGTTCGTCGTCCTGGGCGACTCCACCGCCAAGGGCATGGGTGCCGACGCCGCAACGCAGACCGTCGGCGCGATCATCGCGACAGCCGCCGCGGCATTCGCCGGCCGGCCGGTGCAGTTGAGCAACGTCGCCGTCGTGGGAGCGACCTCAACCGACCTGGGCCGCCAGCTGGACGCCGTCCTGACACACGTCCCCCACCCGGACGTCACGCTGATCATGGTCGGCGCGAACGACGTCACCAGTCGCCTGTCGCAGACCGACGCGGTCGAACACCTCGCGGAGACCGTCCGCCGCCTGCGCGACGCCGACAGCCCGGTGGTCGTGGCGACCTGCCCCGACCTGGGCGTCATCAAGCCGGTTCCCCAGCCGCTTCGCCAGCTGGCGCGCCGCTGGTCGCGACACCTGGCCGCGGCGCAGACGCGGGTCGTCGTCGAGCTCGGCGGGCGCACGGTGTCACTCGGTGATCTGCTGGGCCACGAGTTCTCCGACAGCCCGGCGGTGATGTTCTCCAAGGATCGCTTCCATCCGTCGTCCGCCGGTTACGCACGGGCCGCGTCCGCGTTGCTGCCCAGCGTGCTGGATGCGCTCGGTGAGGTGTCGCCCGACACGGGTCGGAGGCCGGAGCGACTGCGTGGTGAAGCAGTGCGCCCGGTAGCCTCCGCCGCCCGGCGAGCCGCGCGCGACCCGGGCACCGAGGTCACCGGCACCGAGGTCGAAGGTATGGCGCGCAACGCACGCGGACCATGGGCGGTCCTGCTCCGCCGGCACCGGCATCCGTTGCCTCTCCCGGACGAGGACGTCAAGGCGGCCGAGACCGACGCGGTCGAAGCCCCGGAGACGGCCGCGGCCGAGACCGAACTGCCCGACGGCGGGGACAACCCGACCGAGTCGCGCTAGCCGCCGCATTGCGCCTACAGGGCGGGCTTAGAGTCGATGTATGACGACCGACCCTGAATGCATCTTCTGCAAAATCGTGGCGGGTGACCTTCCCGCCGAGAAGATCCACGAGGACGACCGCACCATCGCCTTCATGGACGTCAACCCGGGCACCCGCGGCCACGCGCTGGTGATCCCGAAGAACCACACCAAGGACCTGCTCGAGATCGACCCCGACGAGCTCGCCGCGGTCACCCGGTCAGCGCAGACGGTCTCCCGGCGGGCGATGGAGCGGCTCGAGGCCGACGGCATCAACCTGCTCAACTGCTGCGGCTCGGAGGCATGGCAGACCGTTTTCCATTTCCACATCCACGTCGTGCCCCGGTATGTCGACGATCCACTACAGCTGCCGTGGATCCCGGCGCCCGGCGAACCCGACGAAATCGCTCAGACCGCAAAGCTCTTGCGCGACTGAACCATCGGTCCGACGAGGTGCCGCGGGGCCGTTGTGGCCCACGCCATACACTCGACACCGAAAGTATTACCCGTGAGTAACATCGCTCGTTCTGCAACGACGGAGGACCCATGCCTGAAGCTGTCATCGTTTCCACTGCTCGCACGCCGATCGGTCGTGCCTTCAAGGGTTCCCTGAAGGACATTCGCCCCGACGACCTGAGTGTGCAGGTCATCCAGGCAGCCCTGGCCCGCGTGCCGGACCTCGACCCGACACTGGTCGAGGACCTCTACCTCGGCTGCGCCGAGCCCTGGGCCGAGCACGGCAGCAACATGGCGCGCGTCGTGGCAGTGCTCGGTGGCTGGGACCACCTGCCCGGAGCAACCGTCAACCGCTTCTGCTCGTCCTCGGTGCAGACCACCCGGATGGCCGCGCACGCGATCAAGGCCGGCGAGGGTGACGTCTTCATCTCCGCCGGTGTCGAGTGCGTCTCCCGCTATGCCGACTTCTCCGGCGCCGGCGGCAGCAACGTCACCTGGCAGAACCCGAAGTTCGCGGACGCCAAGGCACGCACAGAGCAGACCGCCAAGGACAACTCCACTTGGTCGGACCCGCGCGAGGCCGGCAACCTGCCGGACGTCTACATCGCGATGGGCCAGACCGCCGAGAACGTCGCGACACTGCGCGGCATCAGCCGCGAGCGCCAGGACGAGTGGGGCGTCAGCAGCCAGAACCGCGCCGAGAAGGCAATCGCGGACGGCTTCTTCGCACGTGAGATCGCACCCGTGACGTTGCCCGACGGCACCGTCGTCAGCACCGACGACGGCCCGCGCCCGGGAGTCACACTGGAGAAGGTCAGCGCGTTGCAGCCGGTCTTCCGTGAGAACGGCACCGTCACCGCCGGCAACTGCTGCCCGCTCAACGACGGCGCCGCCGCGGTGGTGGTCATGAGCGACACCAAGGCCAAGGAGCTCGGGCTGACCCCGCTGGCCCGCGTTGTGTCGACCGGTGTCTCCGCCCTCTCCCCCGAGATCATGGGTCTCGGCCCGGTGGAGGCTTCCCGTCAGGCACTGAAGCGCGCGGGTATGACGATCGGCGATCTGGACCTCTACGAGATCAACGAGGCCTTCGCCGCCCAGGTGCTCCCGTCGGCCGACGACCTCGGGATGGACTTCGACAAGCTGAACGTCCACGGTGGCGCCATCGCCCTGGGCCACCCGTTCGGCTCGACCGGAGCCCGCATCACCACGACGCTGCTCAACGGCCTGCAGGAGGCCGACGGCACGTTCGGCCTGGAGACCATGTGCGTCGGAGGCGGCCAGGGTATGGCGATCATCTACGAGCGCCTCTCCTGATGGCCGTCGTAACTCGTTCTGAGACATAAAGATCCGGCCCCGGACCGCAGCAGCGGTTCGGGGCCGGATCCTTGCATGACGCCCGGTCAGTTCGTGACCTCGGCAACGTCGTCTCCGGCGGTGGAGATCTTGCGGGTCCACTGGTAGACGCCGCCGATCAGCACCACGAAGATGAGCGCTCCGAGCCATTCGGACGTGTGCAGGAAGCCGTCCCCGACGACCGCGAGCGGACTCTCCTTGCCGGTCGCCGCGACGATTCCTGCGAGCAGCACGCCGAAGAGGCTCTCGCCGACGATGAAGCCGGTCGCGACCAGCACCCCGAGCCGCTTGACGCGCTGCGGATTCGTGGTGCTGCGGTCGGCCCAGCCGTCATACAGCGTGCCGATGACGGCGCCTATCGGGATCATCAGGGTCAGCGAGATCGGCAGGTACATGCCCATCCCGACGGCGAGCGGCGGCAGCCGGAGCTTGCGCGTGGTCTTGCCCAGGATCTCGTCGACGATGATCACGACGACGCCGATGGCCGCGCCGAGCCCGATGAGGCCCCAGTCGAGCGATCCGCCGAAGACACCCTTGGCGAGTGACGAGATCAACGAGGCCTGCGGTGCCGCGAGCGCGTTCTTGCCGGCGCCCGGCGCTCCGAGGAAGCCGAAGCTGTTGTTCATCAGGTCCATGATCGGCGGTATGACGAGCGAGCCGAACACGACACCGATGACCAGTGCTACCTGCTGTTTCCACGGTGTGGAGCCGACGAGTTGACCGGTCTTGAGGTCCTGCAGGTTGTCGTTGGAGATCGTCGCGACACCGAAGACGATGGACGCCGTGAACAATGTGAAGGCGACCATCGCCTCCGTCTGGGCGCCGCTGCCACCTCCGTGCACCGCCTTGAGAAGCAGGGCCGCCGCGAGGACGACCAGGATGCCGACGCCGGAGATCGGGCTGTTGGACGAGCCGATCAGGCCGGCCATGTAGCCACAGACCGCAGCAACGACCAGACCGATCACCAGCACGAAGATCAGACTGAGCGCGATGATGCCGACGAGGCTGCCGTGCAGAGCCGTGTCGTGCGCGAAGCCCCACAGCAGCAACGCGATCGGGATCAGCGACAGCAACACGATCGCCACGACAACAGTGATCGGCATGTCCCGCTCAGTCACGTCGACCTCGCCACCACCCTGCCGGGTCCGGCTCGAGAGGATGGAATCCTTGATGCCGCGGATGATCGGGCCGATGATCTTCAGCAGGGTCCAGATCGCGGCCACCCCAATGGCGCCGGCACCGATGAATCGCACGTCGGTCGCGAAGACTCCGCTCACCGCATCGGTGATGTCACCGTGCGAGGGCAGATGACCGGAGGACTTGATCGGCAGCAGCACGCCGAACGAGATCAGCAGGCCGACGACCATGGCGACGCCGACGCCGAGTCCGACGAGGTGGCCGACACCGATGAGTGCGAGCGACAGGCTCGAGCCGACCATCGTGCCGCCACCGCCGAGATGGAAGACCTTCTGCAACGAACCGGCCGCGACCTTGAGCGCTGCGAGCAATGAAAACCCTGCAGCAGCAAGCGAACCCACGATGATGACGCGCATCCCGCGGCGATTCTCGTCCGCACCTTCCGTGGTGTCACCGACCCGCAGCACCTCGGCGCCCGCGACGCCTTCGGGATAGGGCAGGTCGGAGCCGGTCACCAGGGCCCGCCGAAGCGGGATCGAGTAGGCGACCCCGAGGACGCCACCGACGAGGCAGACAGCCATCGTCGTCCAGTAGGGGAATCCCTGCCACCAGCCGACGATCACCAGGCCGGGCAGCACGAAGATGATCGCGGACAACGTGCCCGCCGCCGAGGCGATGGTCTGCACGATGTTGTTCTCGACCACCGAGTGGTCGGCGAAATAGCGCAGCACGGTCATCGAGATGACCGCGGCGGGGATCGAGGTGGCAAACGTGAGCCCGACCTTCAGGCCGAGATAGACGTTCGCCGCCGTGAACACCAGCGTGATCAGACCGCCGATGACGACACCGCGGATGGTCAATTCCCGCACTACTGACCGATCCGCGGGACTCGCAGCGGACATGAAATGAACCTCCTGAGGAAAAATTCGACCTGGCCACCCTAAACGCGCCCGGCGCCGTCCCCGAATCGTGCCGTCGCACACCGCCATACGCTGTGCCGGTGGACGACGTCACGACCGAACTGCGCCGGGTGATCCGACGGTGGCAACAGCTGCCCGCGGACACGGCACACGAAAACGCAGGGCTGGTGCGGGAACTCGCGCAGGATCTGGCCGACCGGACACGTGCTCAGTTGGGGCTGGCGGCCCTCGCCATACCCGATCTCGGGGAGGCGGCGCTCGCCGACCAACTCACGGTGATGGTGTATGACGCCTGCCGGGTCGGGCTCGAGTCGTACGCGCTGAACGGCCTGACACAGTTGCGCCGGGCACTCCCCGAGGCGGCGCGCTCAGAGCAGTGGCGCGAGCGCCACTCGGTAGAGGTCGACGTGCTCCGCGTCCGGCTCGAGGTCGGACAGCAGGCGGAACAGCGCCGCACGCAAGATCGCCTGCAGCGAGCCGCCCGACCAGTCGTGCAGCAGCATCGGATCCGCGCCCGACCACATCACCAGGTCGAGCACGCAGACCGCGTCGGCCCAGCGCACCGGCCGCCAGTAGGGCGCGACGTCGATGACCACCGGCACGTCGACGGCGTCCAGCAGCACGTTGCCAGCCAGGTCACCGTGGACGAGTTGGTCGTCGCCGAACGGCTCTGTGTTGCACCGATCGAGCAGCTCACGCGCGAATGTCGTTTGTGCGTCGCTCAATTCACCGGGATCGAGTGCCTGGTCTCCGAACGCGATGCGCTCGGCACGGTCCCACCGGCTACGCGGCGGCTGCATCGCGAGCGGCCACCGCGCGAAAGCCTGCGCGAACTCGGCATGCAGCAACGCGCCGGTCGCGCGCACGACCGCGGCATCGGTGCAGGCACGGCTGCCGGGCTCGTAGCGGCTCGCGGTCCAGCCGTCGACGACCCAGGTCCCGTCGCGAGCGGGGATCGGCATCGCGATGCGAAGGTCCCGCCGGGAGCGGGTGTCCAGCTCGACCGCCATACGCGCCAGGCGTGGATTGAGCTGGTCGGCGATCCCGTGGTCTCGGCCCGGGCTGAGCACCAGGTCACCGGCCAGCACACTCTGTCCTTGCCCACCGGGTAGCCGGTGCAGGTCACCGGGCACAGCAAAGAGGTCGAGCACACGCTCCGAAGGGAAGGTGTGCTCGACCTGTGTGGTGCTGTTGGCAGCCAGGGTTATCGGCTCTGGATGCGGGCGAAGAGACGCAGCAGCTCGATGTAGAGCCACACGACCGTGACCAGCAGGCCGTGCGCCATCAGCCAGGAATACTTCTCCGGCAGTCGCGCCTCGACACCGCGCTGGATCGAGTCGAAGTCGACGGCGAGCGAGTATGACGCGAGACCGACCGCGATCACGCTGATGATGATGCCGAGCGGGCCGTTGCCGCCGACGCCGAACGGGTTGTGAACCACGCCGGTCCAGACCAGTGCGACGTTGACCAGGGCGAAGAGGAAGTAGCCCATCGCCATCATGCCGAAGATCTTGCGGGAGCGCTCGGTGACGCGGATCAGGCCGAACTTCCAGCCAGCGAACATGCCGGCGAAGACGCACAGTGTCGCCAGCACGGCCTCGGCGACGACGCCCGGGTAGACCCGGTTGAAGAAGCCGCTGGCCGCTCCGACGAAGAGTCCTTCGCAGACGGCATACAGCAGGATCAGCGGGACGGAGATGACCCGCTTGAAGGAGATCACGAAGCCGATGACGAGGCCGACGATCATGCCGCCGAGCCACAGCGCCATACCGGCGCCTTGGTTCTCCTTGCCGACGAACCAACCGATGGCTGCGAAGACCAGCAGGATCCCGAACAGACCGAGGGTCTTGGTGACGACGTCGTCCAGCGTCATCCGACCGGACTGTGTCGCGGTGGCGGACGGCGCGTCATACGCCTTCTCCAGGTCGGGAGCCGGCTGCTGCGGGTAACCCTGCTGGAAACCGGGGTAGCCGCCCTGCTGGGGAGCGCCGGGGTAGCCGCCCTGCTGGCCGTAACGGGCCTGCTGCTGCTGCTCGGGGCTGCTGAACTGGCCGTACTGCGGCTGCGCCCCGGACACGCGACCCTTGGACAGGTCGTCGTTGAACCGGTTGAACACCGGGTTTGATGCCATGTCAGTCCCTAACCTTTGTCGAACGGCTGTGACGGATGTTGCCTGACCGCAGTCTATGGGACAGGGGGATGCGCCACATATTTGTCAACGTCGACGGCCGCACCCGGTGTTCCGGACGCGTCAGCGCATTCGCTGCAGGGACGCCGCCGCATCTCGCACGGCGTCCCGGAACGCGTCCTGCCCGGCGATCTCGTCGTCGAAGATCTCGCGGACCCCGAGCATCCGGTCCACCAGACCCTCCTCGGACCCGGCGGCCCGATCCCGCAGGACGGACGCGAGCGGATCGTTCAGCGGCAACTCGTGACCGTGGGTGTCTCGGCCACGAGAGACGTAGACGATCCAGGCCGCGACCGCCAGTGCGCAATGATGCGGTGTCGCACCCGCCCGCAGGCGGTCCTTGGCCGTGTCGAGCAGTCGGATCGGCAACTTCTGCGAACCATCCATCGCGACCTGCACGGTCGTATGCCGCAGGTACGGATTGCCGAAGCGGGCCAGGACCTGCTCGCCATACGCCTCGAGGTCCACTCCCGGCGGCGCCTCGAGGGTCGGGATCGCATCTTCGCGCTGCAGACCGCGCGCGGCGTCATACAACCGCTCGTCGGCGATCGCGTCGGCGATCGTCCGGTGCCCGTGCAGCGCTCCGAGGTAGGCGAGTAACGAGTGGGTCCCGTTGAGCATCCGCAACTTTGCCTTCTCGTATGGCGCCACCTCCGTTGCGAGCGTGGCTCCCGCCTGCTCCCAGGCCGGCCGATCTGCGGCGAAGCGGTCCTCGATGACCCACTGCCCGAAAGGCTCGGCGACGACCAGGCCTGCGTCATACAACCGGAGCAACTCGGCCGCTTCGGCCCGATCCTGATCGGTCGTTGCCGGGACGATGCGGTCGACCATCGTCGAGGGGAAAGTCACGTCCTGGCGGAGCCAGCCGGCGAAATCGTCGTCTCCCGCGGCGTCAGCGAGTTCGCGGACGAGCCGACCGAGTTGGGTCCCATTGCCCGGCAGGTTGTCGCAGCTGACGACACTGATCGGATCGGCCGCCGCCGAGAACCTGGCTGCCAGCCCAGTCGCGAGCAACCCGACCGACGAGCCCGTGGGACCCGGGACGCCGGTGCCCGCGAGCGCAGCCCGGACCGCGGCGACGTCCGCGGTGACCGCCGCTGTGCCGAGCGCCAGACCACCGTCCGGTGTGCGGGGGTAGCCCTTCTCGGTGATTGTCAGGGTCACCACGCGCACGTCGGGTGACGCGATGGCGGCCAGCGCCGACCTCTGGTCGGCCCCGCCGCTGATGACTTCGCGAACGGCTCCGACCACGTGCAGCGTGGAGCGCTCGACCGACTTGGTCAGCACGCCATACAGCCCGTCCTGCGGCGCCAGTTGTTCGACGACGTTCGCGGACCGCCCGGTGACCGCGAAGATGCCCCACCGGTCATCGCCGGTGGCCGCACTCGCCAACTCGGTGTAGACCGCTTGATGCGCTCGGTGAAATGCCCCGATCCCGAGGTGTACCAAGCCAGTTGACAGATTTCGTGGATCGACTGCGGGCAGCGTGACGACGTCGGTCGACGCCGTTGGCAGTGTGCTCAGAGCGAGCCGTTGCACGCCTCAGTCCTTCGAGTCGTCGACACGGGCGACCAGCTGGGTCGGGTTGACGAAGCGCAGCGCGATCACCAGCAGCACGAGCATCGACAGCATGTAGATGACCGCCATCGCATCCACGGACTGCTGCGCCCGGATGCCGGCACCGGTCATGGCGGTGAACAGCGCCACCACCAGGGTGTTGGAGCTCGAGTCCGAGGTGAGGAAGGTCAGCTCGAACATGCCGACTGTCCGCACCAGCACGAGGACCGCCGCGGCCAAGATGCCCGGGATCAGCAGCGGGGCGAGGATG